>JAFDDL010000579.1 GCA_019310865.1 Deltaproteobacteria bacterium
TACGCTGAGGAGCTTTTCAATCCTGTTCACTGGCTTGCATATCCTTTAAGAAATATAAAGTTATTGGAAAAAAAATAAATACAACTAAAGTCCTGGTACATTGAGAGTATCCCAAAAAATCGTGACTGCAAAAATCTATGATACCATCAATATCCCAACCGAAAGCAACCTACAGATATCATGTAACAGCTACCTGGATTTCTCATAGGTTCCAACAAGCTCAGCTTCGGCGATAATGTGGCCCCTCATCGCAGCTTCAACCTGCGACCTGGTTGGCTTGCGCATCCCTTTGAGAACCGTATCCAAGGCATATAACCTGTGGAAATACCGGTGCCGGCCAATAGGAGGGCATGGACCGCCGTAGCCAACTCTTTTCCAGTCATTCAGGCCTTCCTCTGTTCTGGATGGAAGGCCTTCTGCTATGACGCCTTCAGGTAAACCAGTTGCGTCCGGAGGTATGTTGTAAAGAATCCAATGGACCCATGTCATCTTCGGAGCTTTCGGATCTGGTGCGTCTGGATCATCTACTATTAGGACCAAACTTTGGGCGTGTTCAGGCACACCCTCCCATTTTAATTGTGGTGAAAGGTCATCCCCGTCACACGTATATTTAATAGGGATTGCATCTCCATTAGCGAACGCATTAGATCTAAGTGTAAATGGCATTTTTCCCTCCGCGTGTGACCAGTTGGCGGCTATAATAATAACATAGCCGAGTGCAAACGCTGTGACAATCAGCAAACCTGCTGTACTGCCGTATTTCCGATGTATTGTTTGTTTTTTCATAATTGTCTTGTATATAACTATAAAATAGATGTCTTACAGGTGTCAAGCACCTTAATCCGCTGACAGAGGAAAATGATAGCTTATAACTATATGTAGCTCTTTCAGAGCAGTCACAGCGATACAACCGACGACGCAAAGGTTACGGGTGTCGGATGTTGAGACCGAGGAACTCAAATTTAAATAAACAGAATTCCATCACCATCGGCCCCTCGAACCCTTTTCCCCCTTGTCTCGCGGCCCGTCAGGGCCTATCAACCACCGGCAAATCGATGAAGGAGGCGTGGCGTGCATTGCGCTCGATGGTGATGACCGGCGCTTCACAGCCCGGGATCGGCCTGAACACATCCTTGTCTGCACCGGCGATGGCCACCCGGATCCGCTGGCCCTTCTTGAACCGCACCGAGATGGGGAAGAGGTCGAAGGCGATCTCCGCCACCTCGCCCGGAACCAGCGACTGGGCATCGGCCATCCAGGCATTGAAAATGCCTCCCGGCGCCATGAGTTGCCGGTAAACATCAAAATCCACGGCACGGGACACACCGACCTGGAGCGGCGGCGGACCGGTAACAAAACTCATGAAGAAGGAAACGCTACGGAGTGGACAAAATCACCAGGCGATCAGAACAACTCGCCGAGCAGCCACTATCCGGACGCAAGGTTCCGGAGTATGACGCGGAGGATGTGTGTGAACTCATAGAAAAACCATATCGCATCATTTACCGCATAAAAGCGGATATTTGCCATGCTTTGCCAGGGTATCCAGCATCACCCGCAAATTCTTTGGATCAACATTGGGTGTGATACTATTCGAAGAGCAAAGCATGTAACCGTAATCAGGACCCAGAATTCTGATTTTTTCTTTTACGTTATCTTCAACCTGCTGTGCTGTTCCTGCCTCCAGAACACCCAAATCAATGTTACCCACCAGCGTAACCTTTTTACCATATTCACTTTTAAGCTTTTCCAAATCTATAGATCCATGCTCAAGCGGGTGCAGTGCATTCATGCCTTGGCTCAACAGGTCATCCATGATCGGCATAAGGTTTCCGTCGCTGTGATATATCCAGGGTTTTGTTATTTTTTCAGCCACCTTCCGCGTATGAGGAAGAAGCACGTCTCGGTATGTCTTTGGAGAGAAGAACGTGCTGGTATGAAAAGCAATATCATCCGCCGCCCAGATAAAATCAAAATCCAGCTTGCATAATTCCACTGCTACTTTGGCGTACCAGTCTGTTATCCTGCCGAGTACTTCCTCGACAAAATCCGGATCCGTCACCAGAGCCATGCTGAATGTCTCAAACCCCATGGTATGCCATGTCGGATCTATACCAAGAAATATCATTGCACAGGCAGCAAAATCGCCCTTATATTTTAGAAACTCCTCACACATGGTGATCACTTCATCAATATTAGCAAACTTCATTTTATCCAGATCATCACGAGTTTTGATAATACCGTCAGCACTCCATCCCTTGTCTTTCTCTTCCGGATTAAGCAGATAGAACTGAAAATTGTCAAAGCAACCGGCAGCGGCCCAGCAGGTGATATTATCCCGGTTTAAAATTTTTGACAATGTCGGTTCCATAGCACCCTGAACCCGCATAGACGTCATAGATTGCTCAGCTGTGAAGAACGGTGTGTCATCACCATCATTTTGAATCGCTTTTTTCCCCATGGGTATATTTTCTCTAAATTCCTTCTCATTCCAGCCCAAGCGCCTGCACATACTTTCAATGAATCCGGCCTTCTCAGAGGCTGAAAATGATTTTACAGCCACACCAGGATCCACCAGATGTTCGCAGTAGGGTATTCTATCCACAGGCTTACGGTCGAGTGCCGCCATGATACGTTCTTTGGGACGCATCTCTTTCATAATCGTTCTCCTTTTATTGTAATGAGTTTTTACTCTCAGTAAACGAAAATCCGACAAAGAGTCTATCCATGGGCATGGACCACCGGCAGATCGATGAAGGAGGCGTGGCGTGCATTGCGCTCGATGGTGATGATCGGCGCTTCACATCCCGGAATCGGCTTGAACACATCCTTGTCCGCGCCGGCGATGGCCACCCGGATCCGCTGGCCCTTCCGGAAACGCACCGAGATGGGGAAGAGGTCGAAGGCGATCTCCGCCACCTCGCCCGGAACCAGTGGCAGGGCATCGGCCCGCTTGAACGTATGATACGGCCCGAACATGGTGTAGGGCGGTGGCTCGGTGGATATCTTGCGGTGAATCGCCCGGAACTGCCCCTCGGCGCGCCAATAGCGGGTGGTCATCAACACCGCGGGACGGGGTGCTTCGGCTTCGGTGCTCGCCGGCAACCAGGCGCTGACAGCGAGACGGATACCGTCGCCCATGGGGACATACCAGGAAGAGAGGGCTATATC
>JAFDDL010000580.1 GCA_019310865.1 Deltaproteobacteria bacterium
TCCTTGAAGAACTGATAGGAATAGCAGATATAGTCATAAGTGAGTCGTGTTTTTTCCGCCTGCCCTTTCGCCGTCAGCGTGTATGTCGCATTTTGTCGGGAAGATTGCCGGATTTCAAAGAACCCCTGTCCGGTGAGTTTTCGAATAAAGGTGTTGACCAGTCCAAGGGAAATGTTCAACCGGCATGCCAGTTTTCGCTGGCTGGTCACTTGATTGTCTGCAACGGCTTCCAATAGTTTGAGAGTATGTATTTCTTGCCGGTTCATCGTTGATGCAAATAGAGAGGATAAAGTCGATGTGGAAAAAAGAAAGCTCCGCTTGGTGAGTTACAGTTCCGAAAAGAACTTAACCCGTTAAATTGACTATGCAAAAATGTCTGACATTGGGTGAATATGGCCGCCCCTTTTTGTGTTCAGGAAATGAACACAAAACCACTTACGTGTCAAGTGAAAAGGTGGCCTGTGAGGTTTTTATCGGAATTATAATTGTGTGTCAAGGCATATGAAATCACAAGATATGGTATGAAGGCAGGACGATCAACCACCCCTCGTGGCTGAATCGCACCGGCTATAACAGGGCCGATTAACCTGTTTTGCGTCACGTCAGGGTTGCTGAACGCAAATCATATCTTTGCACTTATTATATGTTGCGGCCCCGATCCCTTTAACATTTTGAATATCTGTGGTATTCGCGAACGGTCCATTTGTTTCTCGATAATCGATAATCCTTTGTGCGTATGATTCACCCACGCCGTCCAACTGCATCAGTGTTTCTTTGTCTGCGGTGTTAATATTGATCAGACTGCTTTCTTCGGCAGCAGCAAACCCCGCTGCTCCTATTAACATCGCAAAAGCCATCAACATCACCACGCCAATTGATATAGATCTTTTCATATTTCACTCCTATTTAGTTAATTATTCAACAGTAAATAAACCCGAACCGAGGGGTGGTTGACAGTGTCAATGAATTGATTGAATCACAAAGGCGGGGTGCCTTGACTTAGGGCTTGCGCAAAATAGAGTGCTGCTTCAGATTCGGATGACGGGAAACGCCTTCCGTTTCGGACGGTGAACCGGAACCATATATCCGGGCAAATGGGATTGTCAAGTAAATTTTAACCTTATGCCATCGGCAATCTCGCTGCATATGGCATCGATGTTTTTTCGGTCCGTGTCGACCGCCGTATTCATAGCCAGTTCGTACAGGGGCCGGCGTTGGTCCAATGTCTTTTCATCCGCCCGCAACCAGACCACATAGCCGTTGTCTCTCATCAAGCGAACATTATCTTCGTCCAGCACGACGCCGCCACCGGTTGCCACCACCTGATGGGATTCGATGCAGATTTGTTCCAGGATCTCTTTCTCCAAACTCCGGAACCGATCCCAGCCGAATTTCGCAACGATGTCCGCTACGGTTAACCCGGCCTGATTCACCAGCGCCTGGTCACAGTCGACGAACCGCCGACTCAGACGGTGGGCCAGGCATTTCCCCACGGACGTCTTCCCGGTGCAGCGATATCCAATGAGAAATATATTTTTCGGTTTACACATAGAGCGATTCAAATACCTGCCAGAAATTCGGAAACGATTTGGCCACACATCCCTCATCCAGGATTTCGACGCCGGGTACCTTCAAACCCGCCACGGAAAAACTCATGGCCAACCGATGGTCGTCATAGGTTTCGATCCGTGCGCCGCTGACATTGCCGCCGGTGACAGTCATCCCGGTGTCGCTGCAGGAAGCGTCGACACCCATTTTTAATAGTTCCGCCACCACCGATCCCAACCGGTCGCTTTCCTTTGCCTTTAAATGGCCCACGTTGCGAATGCGGGTGGTCCCGTTGGCAAAAGCGGCCACAACCGCCAGGGTGGGCACCATATCCGGCATGTCGGCCATATCCACATCGATTCCGGAAAGCGCCCCGCCGGCTACCTGAATGCCATCCGGGGTTTCAGAAACCCGGCAGCCCATTCGGCCCAGAACATGCGCAAAGCGAACATCTCCCTGCCGGGAATCACTTGATAATCCGCTCGCGGTAATAACCGCGCCGGTTACTGCAGCAGCCGCCCAGAAGTATCCGGCCTGAGAGGCATCGGGTTCAACGCGATAATGACCGGCTTGATAGACCTGCCGGCCTGGCACATGGAATCGTTCATACCCCTCGCGATTCACCGATACGCCCAGGCGCTGCATTACCTCGACGGTCATATCTACATAGGGCTTTGAAACAGGACCCCGAACCACCGTCAGGTCAATGCCCTCCCTCGAGAAGGGCGCCATAAGTAATATGGCCGAAAGATACTGACTGCTCACATGGCAGTCTAAGTTTACCTTCCCGCCCGCAATTTCTCCCCCGGCAATCTCAATGGGCGGGCATCCGGTGCCCCGAATCGACCGGGCTTCAATCCCCAGTTGCGCTAGCCCGTCCAACAAATCCTGAATGGGTCGCGCCTGCATTCGACGGGTTCCAGTGATGGTATAGATCCCGGTTCCCAGGGCGCAGACACCGGTGAGCAACCGAACGCTGGTTCCCGAGCTGCCCAGATCGATCGGCTCCGAACCGGCAGTCAGATGACCGCTTGTACCGTCAACGATCATATGGTCCGTGTTGTCCTGAATGGAAACACCCATCCGGCGCAAACCGGACGCTGTCAGCAGGGTGTCATCACTGCGCAGGGGGTTGTCGATCCGGCAAATTCCGTCCGAAAGTGCTGAGGCGATTAGAATCCGATGGGTGTAGCTTTTTGATCCGGGAACCGTTATCGTTCGGTCACCGATGGGTTTTGTCTCGACTACATACATGTAAATCACCTAAACCGGCAAAGACGGAATTGAAGTGCTGATTGCTCAGTGCTCAGAACTCAGCACTTAGCACTTATGTTAAGGAGCGCTTCTCGAACTGCTTTTTCCATGATCACAATGGGTGCTTCGGTTCCCGTCCACAATTCAAACTGCCGGGCGCCCTGATTGACAAACATGGACACGCCGTCAACGGTGATGCATCCCTTTTTCGCTGCGGTTCGAAGCAACAGGGTATCCACTGGATTGTAAACGATGTCCATCACCACCTTTCCTTTCACCAGGAACTGGGCCGGAACCGGCATGGCGTCGGGTTTGGGGGCCATGCCAATCGATGTGGTGTTGATCAGGATGTCCCACTCAAGACCGCTCACCTGTGACAGGGGGCAAAATGGCATATTCAGCGCGCTTGCCAGGGTTTTGCCCCTGGATTCGGTTCGGTTCACAATGGTTACCTGGCCGCCCCGGGCGGCAATACCGAACCCGACGGCGCGAGCCGCCCCACCCGCACCCAGCACAATGACCTGTTTTCCGGTAATACGGCTTTTTTTCGCCAAAGCCTGAACAGCGCCCGTGCAGTCCGTGTTGTATCCCCGGAGTTTGCCGTCTTTCCATACCAGGGTATTAACCGCGCCAATCTTTTCAGCCAGGGGATCGAGCGCATCCAGCAGGGGGATCACCGAGACTTTATGGGGTATGGTAATGCTCACGCCGGTAATCCCAAGTCCACGGATGCCGGACACGGCTGCTTTGATATCGGTCACTTCAAATGCCAGGTACACCGCATTTCTTCCCGAATGGGTAAAGGCGGCATTGTGCATCAGCGGGCTGAGGCTATGGGTAATGGGCTTGCCAATGACCCCGAACACAGCAGTGTGCGTGTCAATGGACACGAAACGCCTCCTTTCTGAGCCGGCAAAGCCGGAAACAACAAAAGTCTAATCCGTACATAATCCGCTGCTTTTTATCATGCCCCATGGCGTTATTTTCTACCCCTATTTCTCGGTTATGCTCTCCTCGATTGCCATACCGAAATGTCGTCCACCGGCCTCCGTCGCTACCAGAATCTTTCTTCCGGGGGCCAAATCAACGATTGAAACCGGATGCCCGTCCGGATCCGTGAGGCGAATGGGTTCGGCGTTTTGCAGGATTGTGCTGATTTCCCTTTCGCCAACCGAGGCGGTCACCAACATAAGCGGACGCTTTTCGATTTTGAGCCTGCCCACAATGCCAACCGTTGTGCCACCCCGATGGTTCACCAGCAGTACCGAATCACCTGCGGATAGCTCTGACAGGTACCGGGTTTTACCGCCGGGAACACGGGTATAGGCATGCACCGGTCCGGCATTCACCCGAAACGGCCTGGGTGCCACATATGGATTGGATATACTCTCC
>JAFDDL010000581.1 GCA_019310865.1 Deltaproteobacteria bacterium
ATGTGAGATCTTCCATCCCTCAGGTCATTTGCGACCGCCAAAAGATCTCTTTCTATGGGATCACCGGAACCGCCGCCTCCCCAATACTGAACACAATAGAGATCACCCTCTTTCAAGGGCCGGGATGCCGCAGAGGGGTATACCGATTCATGCTTACCGTCAACCCGGTCCAGATCCTCCAGACTGAAGGGAAGCGGCAATTGTTTTTCCCCCAACTCATAGATATTGCTGTCGGATACAATCTCCAAGGAACCTGCCGGTGTGGGGTATCCACCGAACATTCCCTGTACCTGGCTCAAATATCCCCCACTACCTGTCAGACCAAAAAAGGTCATGTTGCTACGATGAGGCGTATAGATGCTCTGGGCGCCCAACCCACCGCGAAATTTACCAAGACCTCCCGAATCCGCCCTCTTCCGCCGGGTAAACATGAGAACCGGACCCACCTCTTCTGTTTCAACATCACCGCAGTCATCCCACGGATTAAACTGGGTGACACTGCAGTCCTGGCCGTCTTTATCATACCGCGCACCGCCACCACAGGCCATGGTGCTGGTAATAATGGCGCCATATGTTCGCCCATATCGGTCCAGCCCGCCAACGGTGGGGCAATTGATCAGAGCGTTGGGAGCGATCATATCCTTGTGGGCGCCAACGTTAAAAGAGGCTCTGGAAATCACCTCGTTCAAGCAGCCCTGAAGCTGCATGCCGATTCCGATGGGGCAATAGCCAACAGCAGCTGTGCGATCCGCGTTAAATACAGAACCCAAAGGAAAATCCATGGATATAGCACTCATCATGCCCGTGTTCCACCTGGATTCATAGTGGAGCTGCCACAGCAATACACAGAAAAGAAGCCCCTCGATGGCCGGCATAGCGCAGTTGTTGTATCCCATGGCCTGGGGGGATGCCACCGGGGTGGTGAGTACCATTTCACCATCTTCTTTTGCTTCCATGCACAGCTCTCCCACCCTGATCTTCTGGTCAAATGCCGACACGGAGTCGGTGTATGTTCTGGCGCGATATTTTCCCGGCTTAAAGCGTTTTACCCTTTCCCTGGCAAATTTTTCCGAGTCATCCACCATCTTCTGTGTTGCCTTGAGATAGAAATCGAGACCGAATTCATCAATAACCTGCACCAGACGTTGCCGGGCCCTTTCGTTCCCTGCGATTTTGGCCCTGGTATCGATTTCCATTGTCTTAGGATCTCTGACCGCAAAGGTTAAAATCTGCATAATGTCCCGCTTCACCCGAGTCTTTTCGACAATTTTAACCCCGGGCATCCGAATGCCTTCATGGCAGAACTCCTTGGCAGTGGCACACATGCCACCGGGTTCTATGGCGCCGACTTCGGGAACATGGGTGTAGTTGCCCAACCAACCGACATGCTCGCCCTTATAGAAAAAGGGGGCAATCAGCATCATATCCGGAATGTGCATCCCACCGATATGGCAATCGTTCCCGATGAACTGATCGCCATCGTAGAAACCGATATCATCCGCATACCGGTTGTCTACCATGTGTACAATATTTCGGGTAACACTGGCAACGTGCACCAGAAGCCCTGCAGAAATAATACACGCCGTTCCATTTTTTAGGCAGATAACCTCGGCCACCTCCCCTGCCTCGCGAACGATGGTAGAGGCGGACAGATGTCTTATAATCTGCTGGGCCTCATACATCTCTTGTTCTAGTCGATGATACAGCACCTCATATTTAACCGGATCCAACTGATCTCCGATATTTGTATTCATTTTATATCCCTCCGTTTGCCTTAACGATGAAAAGAATCATTTCCGTGGTGCCACGGCTTATTTATCCGTCATGATCATATGGTGATACTCATCCACTGTCACAATGCGATCCGGCAGGACCACAAAAGTAGTGTCAACATGTTCTATAATCGCAGGCCCGTCCACAACATTGCCATGCTCAAGTGAAATCATTTCATACACAGGGGTATCCATCCATTTTCTCCCATCGCCCACCTGGAAATAGACTTTTCTTTTTTCCTTTAGCGCCTTTTCAGGATTTTCTCCTTTTTTGGGAAACTTTTTTGGCACAGGCTTCATAACAGCAGCAGACGCTTCAACAACGATATTGTATATTTCCATGCCACCGCCTGGATACATAGCGCCTTCAGAGAAAAGACGGGCATATTCATTTTCAAAAGTTTGCAGGATGTGGTTGAAGTCCTCAATGGAATCGATCAATATCTTATCCGGCCGGGTCATTACCTCGTACAATTGCCCACCGTAACGCATCTCAAGAACATAGCTAATGGAGATATCGCCTTTTTCAAAACCTTCATCCGCCATATCCTCATATGCGCTGTCTATGAGATGGTGGCAGATGGTGTTATAGCGTTCAATGGCGGCTTTTTGTTCTTCGGGGATCTCGGTTACTGTAAAATACCCGGTGGTTACATCAAAAGGAAGCCCGGGCATAACCGTAAAAGGAGAGCTCTCATAACGGTGAAGCACATCTGATGTCGAAGCGCCATAGGCGGAAAAAGTTGAGGCAAACGGCGTTACCACTACCCGCTCATAGCCCATCCCGGCAGTGTACCCGGCGCAATGAGCAGGCCCAGCGCCACCGAAACCAAAAACCGTAAAATTCTCAGGATCCAACCCGCGCTGTCTGACATTGGAGGCCAGGGTGTCCCCCATTGTCAGATCGATAATCTCACAAATATCCAGGGCGGCGTCCTCTACTGACATTCCCATGGGGTCGGCGATTTTCTCCTTCATGGCTTTTTCTGCCGCCGCCTTGTCAAGATTCATTTGTCCGCCCAGAAAATAATCAGGATCGATCCGGCCAAGGACCACGTCCGCATCCGTTACGGTGGGTTCAGTGCCACCACGGCCGTAACAAACCGGCCCGGGTTTGGCGCCGGCGCTCATGGGCCCCACCCGCAGCATATTGGTCATTTTGTCAACGTAAGCAATGGTGCCCCCACCGGCCCCGATAGAGATGATCTCCATCATGGGATTGGAGATTGCAAAACGCGCCACCACGGGTTCCCGGATATAAGGAGAGCCTTCCTTCGGCAGAATGCTCACATCGAAACTGGTTCCGCCGACATCAGAACCGATGACATTGTCCCAACCGTATTGATCCTTCCAAAAACGAACCCCCACCAATCCACCGACCGGTCCGGAATGAA
>JAFDDL010000051.1 GCA_019310865.1 Deltaproteobacteria bacterium
CCAAGAAGCTGAAGGTCTATTGCATCATGCAGGAAACGACCATACAGGCATTCATTACCGGGCTGCTTCAGAAAAATTTGTAGCGCCCGCAACTTAGGGCTCGCGCAAAAATAACTTCACATTTTATGCGTCGATGCATCCCATCCGGCGGCGTTACGAAAATACAGAATATCCTGATATTCTTTAATTTTCGTGCCTTGCCGGCTGGGCGCCTCAACACCTAAAATTGTGAATTAATTTTTGCGCGAACCCTTAATGGTTTATTTTTATCCGACTCACCCCAAGAGGCGATAGGCTAACAGCGCCAATGTCGCAAGACAGATGATGCTGAGAAAGGCTGTTAATGAGAGACCCACTTTCTCTTGACAGGTTTGATCGCATTTTCGAATGAAATTCAATTGAGTCATCGTCATCCCTCCTAAGTTCTTTGGGTAACGAGGTTATTGCGAAACATACTGATATTAGATAGTGTCCATCCCGAAATACGGAAACATTTTTATTCGGATTGGTAATAGATTAAGGCTGTTTTCAGGATTGTAAACCGCGGTAAGATTAAAATACTGGACGTATCGGCGCTTGTGGTGATAATAAATTCGTTTCTATCCCGTAACTGGTGCCCCAACACAACCTGGATCGGCTCATGATGGCGCGGTGAGTGTTCGGCCATGATTTTTTTTTAAGAAAGCGAATTTGATATGATGATACAATCCAAACTATCCAATATCGGTTTGACGATATTTTCAGCTATGACAAATCTGGCAAATGAATCCGGGGCCATTAATTTGTCCCAGGGGTTCCCGGATTTTGACGTTCCACCAGAGTTGATTGAACGGGTTGCAGCGCACATGCGCGCCGGTCGCAATCAGTATGCTCCCATGCCGGGCGTTATGGAACTGCGCTGCGCCATTTCAGAAAAAGTTCAGCATCTCTACGGCAAAACGTATGACCCGGAATCGGAGATTACCATGACAGCCGGGGCCACCGAGGCCGTATTTTCTGCCATTACGGCCTGTGTGCATCCCGGTGATGAGGTGATCATATTTGAACCGGCCTATGATGCCTATTTGCCGGCCATTTTGCTCAGTGGCGGAAAACCGGTTTACGTGGCGCTGGAATATCCAAAGTACACCATCGATTGGAATCGTGTTCGAGATGCCATCACCGATAAAACCCGGCTTCTGATTTTCAACTCACCGCATAACCCAACCGGTGCGGTGCTCAGTACCCAAGACTTGCATACATTGATCGAGCTGATTGCCGATACGCGCGCGCTGATTGTCAGTGATGAGGTTTATGAGCATATCATTTTCGATAATATTCGCCATGAAAGCATGAGCCGGTACCCCGAACTGACTGAGCGAAGTTTTGTGATCAGCTCATTCGGCAAGACCTATCACGCCACCGGATGGAAGATGGGATACTGCCTGGCGCCGGTCGGGCTGTCCCAAGAGTTTCAAAAAGTGCACCAATACCTGACCTTTGCCTGCAACACACCGATTCAATATGCCTTTGCCGATATCATGAAAGACGCCTCTCGCTATCTGAATCTGTCCCGGTTTTATCAAGCAAAGCGAGACACGTTTTTAAAGCTCGTGGAAAAATCGCGTTTTCGCGCCTTGCCCTGTCGGGGCACTTATTTTCAGATGCTCGATTTTTCGAACATCACCGATGAGGCGGATGTTGATTTTGCAAAACGCTTGACCATTGACTATGGTGTGGCTGCTATTCCACCGTCGGTTTTTTATCATCGAAACACGGACCATCAGGTGCTTCGGTTTTGTTTTGCCAAAAAAGATGACACCCTCAAGGAGGCTGCAGAGCGATTATGCCGGATTTAAACGTTACCCTTATTCAAACCGAACTGGTCTGGGAAAATATTTCCGCCAACCTGTCGGCATTTGATCGATTGATAGATACGGTTCCCCCGGCGTCGGATCTGATTATTCTGCCCGAAATGTTTACCACCGGGTTCAGCATGAAACCGGAGCCCTTGGCCCAGGAGATGGATGGTTCGAGTGTGCACTGGATTCTTGGAAAGGCCGCCGAGCGAGATTGTGATATGGTCGGCTCTGTCATCATTCGGTCCGAAAACGGCTGCTACAATCGACTGCTGTGGGCAAAACCGGACGGCAGTTTGCATACCTATGACAAAAAACACCTGTTCCGGATGGCCGGTGAGGAGAAAGTATACCGGGCCGGTAGCGAGCTGTTGACCGTTTCGCTGAAGGGGTGGCGCATTCGTCCCTTTATTTGCTATGATCTTCGGTTTCCCATCTGGACCCGTAATATCGACAACCAGTATGACGTGGCCCTATTCGTGGCCAACTGGCCCGAACCACGCTCCGCCCATTGGCAAACACTGCTGATGGCAAGGGCCATTGAAAACCAGAGTTATGTGGTCGGCGTCAACCGGGTGGGAACGGATGGAAACGCGATTGCTTACAGCGGCGACTCTTGCGTGGTGACGCCCTTGGGAGAGCGCCGGCTTCATATGCGTCACATGACCGGTATCCAGACCGTCACCCTTTCAGCGGCGGATTTGAAAAACTACCGCGAGTCCTTTCCCGCCTGGATGGATGCTGATGGGGATATGATTCAGTGAGGTGCCGACATTGAACCAACAGCCTGCCATATCCACCGCATTGGAAAAGCGGATCAAACGCCGGGTGGTTTCCCGGCCGCAGACGTTCTTTGCCGCAACCGCCCCGGGGCTTGAGCCGCTGTGCTTTGCCGAGATCATGGCACTCAACCACTCACCAGCGCAGGCATCGGTCGTACCCGGGGGGGTGGAATTTACCGGCCGGCTGCATGATTGCTATCGGTTCAATCTGCATCTTCGGACGGCAAACCGCATTTTGATGCGGATCAACGCCTTCCGGGCCGTCAATTTCCCGCAGCTGGAAAAATGTTTATCAACCATCGCCTGGGAGCTGTACATTCGGCCCGGCGCGCTGCCTGAAATTCATGTGACGGCATCCAAATCGCGATTGCATCATACCGGTGCAATCGCCCAGCGAGTTTTGGAAAGCATCCCGCTTCGATTGGGGGATACCGGTGTCGCCTCATCCACGCCGGTCCCGAAACTATTCATTCGGGTGGTTTCAGATCGATTTGTCGTATCCATCGATAGCACCGGGGCGCATTTATACAAGCGAGGCGTGAAAACCCAGGGGCACGCGGCCCCGATCCGCGAGACACTTGCGGCGGCGGCATTGATCCTTGCCGGACATCAGCCCGGAGCGCTTCTTTTCGATCCCATGTGCGGTTCCGGAACCTTTTCCATTGAGGCCGCCATGATGGCCGCCGGTGTCCCCCCCGGATGGTATCGATCGTTTGCTTTTATGGACTGGCCGGCATTTCGGCTCGGCAGATGGTTGCACATACGACGAGAGGCGGGTGCCGATTTTACAATACCTTCCGTACCGACTATCTTTTCCTCCGACATTCGATACGACGCCTGTCGGGAGTTGAAACGGGTACTTTTGGCCCGTGACCTTGCAGCCCCGGTGGCGGTTTCATGCCGCGATTTTTTTGATTTCACAGCGCCAACCGCCCGCCCATCAAAGAGAAATGAGCAGCAGACCGATTCGACTCCCGGATTGGTCGTGATCAATCCGCCCTATGGCATGCGTCTGGGTGCGGCCCGGGAATCTCGTGACCTGTTTACAGAGATTTGCAGCAAACTCCGGCACGATTTCGCCCGATGGCGATTTGCCATTATTGGCCCTGCCAAATGGGCCCACGGTCGATTGCCCCTGACGTTTAAGCAACACCGGCTCATGCACGGCGGCTTGTCATTGCGACTGTTTACCGGCCGGGTTTGATACGCGAAGTGCCGATTTGAGACGGTATCCGGGCATGTTGGTCATCGCAATGCCGGCCAATGTCGCCGCGCCGCCCATCATCAATTTCCATGTCAAAGAATCGCCCCAGAGGACCACTCCGAACACAACCGCCAGGATCGGCGCCAGGAGCGTATAGGGCGTGGTGACGTTTACCGGATATTTTGTGAGCAGGTGATACATGAGGCCGTGACCGATCAAGGATGCCCCCAGGGCGGAATAGGCCGGATTGAAAAAATCGAGCCAGGTGGCGGATTGCAGCAAGGTCAGCTGGTTGTCTTCGAGCCACAAGGATAGAAGCAGTTGCGCAGGGACTGCCATGAGGGCGATCCAGCCCTGAAGGCAAAAGACGCCGACCCCGTGAATTTGCCGCATGATGATGGTGGCAACTGCAAAGCAGAAGGCCGCGCAGGATACCAATAGAAGGCCGGCGATGTTGTTGAAGACAATCGGATCAAAGCCGATCACTACCACACCGGCAAATGCAATAGCGATCCCGAAAAATTTTCGCCAATCCAGACTTTCCTTCAACAGGATAAGCGCCAGGATGGCGGCGAAGGGAACACCCAATTGTACGGCGATGGCCACGGAAGAAATATCGCCGGCGGCCGCCAGCCCGGCGAACATGAAGCTGAAGTGAAAAACCCCCAGAACGATACCGAGTGAAAACACTTTTTTCATCTGTCCGGGTACCCAGCGCAGAAAGGGGAATGTCAGAACAAGCAGAATCGCAAAGCGCAGGAACGTAAAAAACAGTGGCTGAAAATATGCAACCCCGGCCTTTCCGGCGATGAAATTATACGCCCAGGCGGTATTGAGGATTATCATGAGGAATAAATCGGACGGGACCATATTGCGCATTTCCTGCAATGGGAGTCAGCTACAAAAAACGTACACTCTCACGGGCATGCCCGTTGGTCAAGCAAAAAGGGGGTCGCATCTTAATTATTAATTATTCAAAAAACAATAAGTAATAATTAAGATGCGACCCCTTTCCCCCTTTGAATAATTAATAATTAAGATGCGCCCCCCAGTTCCCCGACCCCCTTTTCCCCCTTGACAGATTCGATAGAAGACGGTATTTGGTTTGTATACGAATGGAGTGAGCCTGTGAAATTGCCGGATTATTTGTCCGAATGCACCATATTTCTTTTGGCCAAGGCGTATCAGAGGGCGCATGGTGAAATGAAAAAACGCCTGTCCCGTTACGGTCTGACCAGTGTGCAGCATCTGGTGCTGTCAACCCTGTGGCTCGACGGCGGGTCAACCGCCGTGGCGCTTGGCAAACAGCTTGTTCTGGACAAGGCAACCCTCTCGGGTATTATCGACCGCTTAAGTGAATCCAAGTGGATTTACAAAAAAAAGGACGAGCAGGACAATCGCGTCTATCGCCTCTATTTAACCGATAAGGCAAGGCAGCTGATGCCGACGCTTGTGGATTTAATGGTGCGCTTTGATGCGGATCTGTTGACCGATTTGAACATGGAAGAAAAGGTTATTTTAAAGCGGCTTCTGCGGGATCTGATATAAGGGCTCGCGCAGGAAAGCGAACCCTAACGATTGAAGCCCGCTGTTTTTTAACGTTTTGGTTCGAATACTAACAAATGGCATGATTCGAAAAGCACCCTATTACCAAGGGGTCGCGTTTCCGCATGAGCCCTGAGGAGGAAGTATGAAAGACTTGTTGTTTCAACCGATCAAATTAAACACCCTTGAACTGAAAAACAGAATCTGCATGCCGGCCATGCATCTGAACATGTGCAACAACTTTGAAGTGACCGATCAGCTCATTGACTTTTATGCCGAACGCGCCAGGGGTGGTGCTGGTTTGATTACGGTCGGGTTTGCAACAGTGGATGAGCTTTCCGGCGGCCCGCTTTTTATCGGGGCGCATCAGGACGCTTTTATTCCCGGACTTCGCCGTCTGGCAACCGCTATCAAGGAAAACGGATCGGCTGCCGCGGTTCAGATCAATCATCCGGGCCGATACGCATTTTCCCATTTAATCAAAAAACAACCGATTGCCCCCTCCGCGGTGGCCAGCCGGTATACACGGGAAACCCCCCGGGAGCTTCCCATTGAAGAGATCAGCCAGGTGGTGCATCGATTTGCCCAAGCTGCTCGCCGGGTCAAGGAGGCCGGGTTTGACTGTGTCGAAGTGCTCAGTTCCACCGGGTACCTGATCAGCCAGTTTCTGTCCCCCGTCTCCAACAAGCGCACCGATGCCTATGGCGGATCGTTGGGAAACCGGATGCGCTTTGGCCTCGAGGTGTTGGCCGCTGTTCGCAGCGCCGTGGGCCCTGATTACCCGATCCTCGTTCGCATGAACGGAAACGATTTCATGCCCGGCGGAAACGGCCGGGAGGAGCTTCAGGCTTACGCAAAGGCTCTGTCGGATGCCGGCGTCGATGCGCTTAATGTCAATGTCGGGTGGCATGAAGCTCGGGTGCCCCAGATTACCACCGCTGTGCCCAGGGGAATTTACGGGTATTTATCCCGGGGGATAAAAGAACGGGTGGATGTACCGGTCATCGCCGGTCATCGCATCAATGATCCGGAAACCGCCCGGGAGATGCTTACCGACGGGTTATGCGACATGGTGGCCATGGGCCGCCCCCTGATCGCCGATCCCGATCTGCCGGAAAAGGCCCGATCAGGACAGGAAGACATGATCGTTCACTGTGTCGGGTGCGCCCAAGGGTGTTTCGATCATCTTTTCAAGGAAATACACGTCGAGTGTCTGTGCAATCCCAAGGCAGGTCATGAAAAGGAATGCCGCCTAACCGAAACCGGATCGCCGCTAAAGGTGATGGTGGTGGGCGGCGGGGCGGCCGGGATGAGCGCAGCGCTTGCCGCTGCGGAATGCGGCCACACGGTGACCTTGTACGAAAAAGCAAACCAGCTCGGTGGTCAGCTGTTCCTGGCGGCAGCGCCTCCGGGTCGGGAAGAATTTGCCGAATTTGCCCGGGACCTGGCAAACCAGGTTCTAAACAGCCGTGTTCAGGTCGTGTTGAACCAGACAGTGGATGAGGCTCTTGTTGACCAAGCGGCGCCCGATGCCGTGATCTTGTCAACGGGGGCCGTCCCCCTGACCTTGCCCATACCGGGCGTGGACCTTGCCCATGTGGTGCAGGCCTGGGACGTCTTGCTCAACCGGGTGACCACCGGCAAGCGGGTGGTGGTCATCGGCGGCGGGGCCGTGGGGCTGGAAACGGCGCTTTTCTTAGCGGAAAAGGGAACCTTATCCGGAGAAGCCGTCAAGTTTTTGCTGGTCAACCGGGCCGAGGATCCCGAGACGCTCTTTGAGCTGGCCAGTAAGGGCTCCAAAGAAATTGTCATGATTGAAATGATTCCCAAGATCGGCAAGGATGTCGGCATGACCACCCGCTGGACCATGCTTCAGGATCTGGCCCGACAAGGTGTGACCGTCCAGGTCAATACCAAGGCATTAGAGATCACCGAAACCGGTGTCAAGGTAGAACGAGACGGCGCCCCAGATTTTATTGCCGCCGACACCGTGGTGCTGGCGGCCGGCGCTCGACCTTATAACCCGCTTTCGGATCTGCTGGAGAAGAAGGGGATAGCCTGCCAGGTAGTGGGGGATGCCGGTCGCATCGGCCTGGCCTTTGATGCCGTGCACCAGGGATTTGCGGCGGGCAAGAATGTCGGCGCAATATAATTTTGCTGGTAAGGATCGATGTAAATTCGTATATGGTTTTAAATTGAAAGGAAACAATTACCCATGGTACAAGAAATAAGCCAGGATCTATTTTGCATAGAAGTGCCGCTGCCGAACAGCCCGCTGAAATACCTGAATTCCTATGTTGTACGCGCCCCGGATCGCAGTTTGATTATCGATACCGGATTAAACAGCAAGGTATGCCTGGAGGCTATGGAGAACGGTTTGGACACATTAGGTGTCGATCTGGCCAATGCGGACATTTTCATCACCCATTTTCATGCCGACCATTTCAGCCTGGTTCCGAAATTAAAAAAACCCACCACCCAAATTTTTTTTAACCGACCGGAAACGGAGCTGATGGAAAACTGGCAGGGGTTTGGAGAGATGCTCGAAAATGCCGGCCGCCATGGTATTCCACGAGACAGGCTGAAATCGATGCTGGAAGCGCACCCGGGCAGTAAATTCGGTGCCGACTGGGCCCCTGAGCTGAAGGTCCTATCGGAAGGACAGACGTTGAACTATGGTGATTACACATTCACCTGTGTTGAAACGCCGGGCCATACGTTGGGCCATATATGTCTCTATGAGGCAAAGCGTAAGATTTTTGTCTCCGGCGATCATGTACTCATCGACATCACACCGAATATTCAGTGCTGGACCGACCATGAAAACCCACTAAAGCAGTATATGGAAAGCCTTGAGAAGGTTCGCCATCTTGACGTGACGCTCGTTTTACCCGGCCACCGACGCCGGTTTTCAGACCTGGAATCACGAATCGATGAGCTGATTTCCCATCACGAGAAGCGGTTGGATGAGGTACGCGATATTCTCGATAGTGGGCCTCTAAACGCTTTTGAGACCGCTTCCCGAATGACATGGGATATCAAGGCGGATCGCTGGGAGGATTTTCCCGTCGCACAGCAATGGTTTGCGACCGGTGAAGCATTGTCCCATTTGCGATACCTTGAAGAAAATGGGGAAATCGTAAGGCAGTCGACCGGGGCGCATATTCAGTTTGCCCTTTCAATAACGGACTGATGCCGATTCTACCACGTGTTTACGAGGCTTTCATCTGAAAGGCACTTAAAAGTGAAGCCATCCCGCTTGTAGCGGGGTTGCGAACCTTTAATAACGCCGCAAATGGAAGCCTCCGGAACAGGTGCTACATTAGGCCGTAGGTTTTCAGCTTCTTATGCAAGGTCTTTCTCGTAATCCCAAGACGCCGCGCCGCCTCGCTTTTATTGCCGCCCACTGCGGACAAGGTCTGCAAAATCGCCGTCTTTTCTACTTTTTCCAATGGAATTCCCGTCAGATTCTGTTCACCGGGAGGCGGCGAATCAGAGGTGGGTTCCGACGATGGAATGGTCGGCATATCGTCTTCACCCAGATAAGCCGCACGGGAAAGGACCACACCACGTTCCACGGCGTTCATCAATTCCCGGACATTTCCCGGCCAGGAATGCCGGATCATTCGATCCATGGCGCCCGGTGTGAATCCCTTGATCTCTTTCCGGTTCTCCTTCACAAATTGTTGTAGAAAATTATGCGCCAGAAGGGGAATATCCTCCCGCCGGGACCGAAGGGACGGGACCTGAATTTCCACTACGTTGAGCCGGTAGTATAAATCCTCTCTGAATCGCCCCTGGCGGATCAGCTCGGACAGATCCTTGTTGGTAGCCGCCATGAGACGGACATCCACAGCAATCTCCTGCTCACCGCCCACACGGGTAATTTCTCTTTCCTGGATCACCCGCAGCAGCTTTACCTGCATGGTCAGGGGCATTTCACTGATTTCATCCAAAAGGAGCGTCCCCTTTTCGGCCTGAACAAATCGCCCTTCCTTTCGCCGGTCTGCTCCTGTGAAAGCACCTTTCTCGTGGCCGAACAACTCGGATTCAAACAGGGTTTCGGTGATGGCGGCACAGTTGATTTTAACAAACGGCCCCTTCTTTCTGGCGCTGTTATAGTGGATGGCACCGGCGATTAACTCCTTGCCGGTCCCGGATTCGCCGCTGATCAAAACGGTTGCTTCCGACGGGGCCACCTGGGAGACCGTTTCCAGAAGCCCGGTCATTGCAGGACTGTTGCCGATAATATGCCGGCGGTCAAACTGCTCTTCGATTCTCTCTTTCAGGAGCCGGTTTTCCTCTTTGAGCCGCAGGTGCTCCATGGCCCGGGCCATGATCAGCCGGAGCTTGTCAAAATCAAGGGGTTTGGTCAGATAGTCGTACGCGCCGTTTTTCAGGGCGGTTACCGCCGTTTCCACGGAAGAGTAGGCGGTCATGATGATAATGGGGATGGCCGGGTTGTGCGCCTTGATCGCTTCAAGTGCCTCGAGTCCGGAGACTTTCAGCATTCGAATATCCATGAGAATCAGATCAAACGGGCGCGCCTTGGCCATTTCAATGGCGCTGCCGCCGTCGTCGGCCTCGTCGATTGCGTATCCCCAGCCGCTGAGCAGTGCCCGCAGCATGGTCCGATGGGCGGTGTCATCATCCACAACCAATATGCCGGCCCGTTTGTCCATGGCTCAAGACTCCTTTTCCGATTGACTCGTATCGGCCGACGGCAGAAAAATTGTCATGACCATCCCCTGATCCGCCTGACTTTCCGGTGTGATCTGCCCCTGGTGTGCTTCGATGATGTTATGCACAATGGCCAGTCCCAGGCCGGTACCGGAGGGTTTTGTGGTGTAATACGGGTCGAAGATGTGGGCCGTATCGTCTGCAGCGATACCGGTCCCCGTGTCGGATATTCGGATGACAACGCCATCCATTTTAGCGGCATTTTGAGCCTCTACCCGCAACACCCCCCCGCTTTTCATGGCGTCAAGCGAATTGAGATAGAGGTTGAGCAGGACCTGATGCATGCGATCCCGATCAAGAAAGCCTTTCAGGTCCGTGGGGTGGCACTGCTGTTCAATTCTGACATCATTCTCTTGGGCCTGTTTTTTTACAAGTAATAACGATTCCTCCACAAGCACATTGATATCACACCATTTTTTTGTGATGGTTACCGGGCGGGCAAATTCCAGAAGCTGACCCACGACCCGATTGAGTTTATCGACTTCCTGGATCATGACGCTCGTAATTTTCTGGTCTTCGGAGACATCCGGGTATCGCTCCTTGAAATAAGTGGCAAATCCCTTGATGGAACTGAGTGGATTTCGAATTTCGTGAGCCACACCGGCGGCCAGGCGGCCCACGGTCGCCAGTCGTCGACTCCGGGCCACCTTTATTTGAAGTGTCTGGACCTCGGTCAGATCTTTCATGAGCAAAACAGATCCGAAGGAAAACCCGACTGGTTCCTCAAGCACCGTTGCATTGATTTCCAGGGGAATGAAGCGGCCGTCCGTGAGCCGGCAGGTAACCTGGGCATCCACAACGCGCTGTTGGTCATCGAGTTGTGCGATCAGGTCGTTGAGCTGTTGGGGAAGCATGTCCCGGGCGTCTTTGCCAATTACGTCGGCATCGGAAAGGTTCAACAGGTCTGCGGCCGCCTGATTGACCGTTGCCAGGGTTTTGTTTGAATCCAACGCGATCAGCCCAATGGGCATGTGACTGACGATATTGTCGGAAAACGCCTGCACCCGGGACAGGGATTGCCGGGTGGCGCGATAACGCTGTGCCAGAAATAACAGGACAACACCGGCAAAACCAATCAGCGCCAGAACCGCACCCATCACAATGGTTTGCCGCGTATCGGCCCGGCGCGCGCTTTCAACCGTGCTCATATCGAGTCCCACAAAGATGACCCAGTCATCGGCGGTTGGAATATCCAGGCGTTTCATCAACTGACGAAACCGCTGGAAAAACGCATCATGGCGAGGGCCCAAACTTCTTGGGGGACCTGCAGGCGAAAAGCGTCTCATGACTTCATAGATTGCCTTTCCCTGGGGCGGTTTCACGATTCGCCCGGTTACGTTGGGGTCTTTGATGATGGCTTTGAGATCGAGGTCGGTGACATGCACCCCGCCGATAAGCGCCGGATTGCTGTGAGCGACAACGCGTCCGGACAGGTCCGTGACGTGAAGATAGGCGATATCGGGCTGCTGGGCCGTTTCAATGAGCAATCGTTGAAGCTGGAAGCTGTTCCAATGGGTCCCCATGACACCTGTCCGGGTTCCGGCTTCAAAAGAACGGATCAATGCGGCGCCCTTTTCAAGCAGCATCCGCGTGCTGTTTAGCTTTTGCCGGTGGATGTTCTCAACGGTCATAAAGGCGAACAGCGGTACGAGCAGCGTCATGGCGCCCAACAGGATCCAGGGCGGCATACCGGCCCAAAATCTGCCTGTCTGGTTTGGTTCAGTCATACGAGATTTCTAAAGCAAATCATGTACAATCTGTCTAAACAGTAACCACCTCATCACAATCGCAGCCGCCGGACAGACATGTGAACGCCCATGGATTCCGTGATAACACCACATGGGTTCGTCCTCGCGATAGCGCCAACCCACCTTGAAAATTAAGACAGTCTTTCACTGTCCAGCTGTGGGAGTGGGTAGTTTTTACTCGGTTTAATCCTATGCTCATCCCGATCTGGGTAATAAGTATCCACTATTTGATCTGAAATCGCAATCCTGATGTTCAGATTACAATATGTGTCTCCGTGTTTCGTTTTGAAAGTATCGGAGCGATTTCACGATGTCACGTGGTAGCAAGTTTTTCCAGACACTCATCCACACATTTTCGGTAACCGGTTTTAAAGGTTTTGGATCCATCCCGGTTTTCGACCACCTCCAGATGTTTCCGGTCGCTGTCGTAGGTGCATTTATGATCGCAATCCATTTCTTTTTTGGTAACGTGATTACTCATGATCATTCCCTCCTGCGCATCAAAGGGTTTAACGTTTCTGAACCTCTTTATTC
>JAFDDL010000582.1 GCA_019310865.1 Deltaproteobacteria bacterium
GCCGCAATGTCCGCATCGTTTTTCATTGTGTCATCATCCTATGTTTTAAAATCACCTACACACACCCCACAATTTTCGCATCGATATCGCGAGGGGTTCGGGGTGTCCGGTTCGACCGCTTCGAAATCCCATTGTTTTTTGCCATGAATCTCGTAGCACTCCGGACAATACTTCCCATCCAGTTCATCGGGATCGATGGTCAGGTGGCAATGCAAGCAACGGATTTTATTTGCCTTTTTCGGCAATAAGACAAGGTTGGTATGGGCACATGCAGACATGAGACAGCTAACTCCTGTATCGCGTTATTTAAGCTTAATTTCTATTTCCGTTCCGCCGAATTCGATGCAATCGCCTGCGACAATTTTTTTCCGTTTGCGCGTTTCGACCGAACCGTTTACCCGCACCAGCCCCTGGGAAATTACGAATTTTGCCTCACCACCGCTTTGAACCATGTTTTGAAATTTCAAAATTTTATATAGTTCGATGGGTTCTGTTTCAATTTCGACATAACGCATATCATTGGAATCGTGATGGTTCATTGTGCTGACACTCTGTTCAGATATCTGTTAACTTAGGGCTCGCACAGAAATAACTTATCATATTAAGGGAGAGCCATCTCGTAGACCTGGAACTTTTTCATGAACCTTCGGTCTATATAGTCCTTGATTCGAAACGCCAACCGACCACTCAAGAGCAATCCCTTTTTGAAAAAGACGCCGGTGCCGTCCCCCATGTTGAGAATCAGAAGAAAATCTCCCCCCGGAATGAAAGGCATGAGCGGCTTTCCGGTCAAGGCGGCTTTCAGATTATGAAAAAGCACCGGATTCTGGCGAACCGCGTAAACACCGACTTTTTCCAGGGGTTGATCTGCAAAATAGATGCAATCTCCCCCACCAAAAATGTCGGGATGAGCCGTCGACTGCAAAAACCGGTTCACCCGCAGGCCCCCATCGGGTCCGATGGGCAACCCGGAAGTTTCAAATATTGGAGAAGGGCGAACGCCCACGGCCAGAAAGACAATATCCACCACAAATCGTTCGCCGTCGCGGGTAACGAGTTCACCGGTTTTCAGGGAATCAACCGGCCGGTTTTCATGAATTCGAATCCCCCGACGGGAAAGGGAGCGTCGACAGGCTTGGCGAACCTTTTCCGGAAACCGTTCTAAAATTTTGCTCCGCGCAAACAAGTGGACCCGATGATCCCGGGCGCGAGTTCCCTGCAGCAAGCGCCAGGCGTTTCCCACCAGCTCCACCGCAGCCGCGCCACCCCCCACAACGGCCACTTCCACAGACCTGTGTCCGGACAGTTCGATGATTCGCTGCTGTGCAGAAAGCAATCGCTCGATCGGTTTGGCGTGGAAAACATCCGGTGGGGTGTCCATCGCCGTCGTCCACGGTACGTAACTGCCGGCATTACAGGAAAGCACGTCATAGGATATTGTCTTTCCATCCAGCAGGTGAACCTGGTTTGTTTCCGGCTCGATGCGGGTCACAATGTTTTCAATGAATGCTCCGCCCTGCTGCACCACCACCTTTCGCGTGGCAAAGCGAATCTCATCCGGTGTATAGATTCGGCTCAGCATTCCCGGGCCCATGCCGGAGTAGTAATGGTACTCGGATGGACCGATAACCGTCACATCGAAACCCGCTGCAACCAGCTGATGAATGTTTCCCAGGGTGACCATATGTGCATGACCACCACCCACCAAAACCAGACGTTTTTTCATGAGAAATCCTTAAGTGCCGCAAATGTTCGGATTTTCACCGAAATCGACAAACCACTAATATCATTTTTAATCCCGCAAAACAACGCCGTTTTCCATTGTTCTTGCATCTCGCTGATGATATATCTTGATTCAACTCAAAATAACGGCAAAGGGTTCGTTTTCCGACAAATGCGTGTGCTTGGCTATAGAAAAAATCAAAGTGGAGGATATGAATCGTGCACAATCAAGTTGATCCACAACTCGAACCGGGATTGGAACTGTTTCCTGAATTCATTCTCACTCCGGAGACCCTGTTGGAAGTAAGAGAGATGTCCGTTCAGATGCGGGCTGAAATGATAGCTCAGGCACCGAAAATCGACGACATTGTCAGTGAAGAACATCAGATACCCGGACCGGTGGGAGATCCACAGGTTCGAATCGGCATTCACAAACCGGCTGATCGTCCGGAAAAATTACCGGGATTTCTCTGGATCCATGGCGGTGGGTATGTCATGGGCAGCATCGATTCCGATGACATTCTGACCATACCCCCCCTTGTAAAGGCGGTTAACTGTGTGGCCGTAACCGTCGATTACCGCCTGGCGCCGGAGCATCCGTACCCGGCACCGCTTGATGACTGCTATGCCGCGCTTAAGTGGATGTTTGATCACGCCGATGAACTTGGCATCGATCCCACGCGGATTGCCATCGGCGGGGCCAGCGCCGGCGGCGGTCTGGCGGCCGGCCTGGCATTGCTGGTCCGGGATCGGGCGGAAATGAATATCATGTTCCAACTGCTGGTTTACCCCATGATTGACGATCGAAACACGAAACAGGCAAGTGAGACGCTGCCGGACACACTGGTCTGGAGCCGACAGCATAATTTGTTTGGGTGGACTTCCTATCTGGGTATGGAACCGGGTGGCGACGATGTGCCCATCTATGCAGCAGCCGCTCGGGCAACGGATCTGTCCAATCTGCCGCCCGCCTATATTTCAGTGGGTGATTTGGACCTGTTCGCGGATGAAAATATCGTTTACGCCCGGCACCTGACACAGGCCGGCGTACCCACCGAATTGCATGTCTATCCCGGCGCCTACCATGGGTTTGATGGCTTTGCACCTGAGGCGGATATTTCCCTTCGAAGCAAGACGACTCAAAAGCAGGCGCTGAAAGCGGCGCTCCACAAACAAGGAGGGATTATCAAACCTTGATTTGTGATCAAGTGGTCAATCCGGAAACATCGATGCCGCCCCAGACTTCGAGCTCGAAGACACCGATTTTGCCTCCAGAAATGCCCATCGCAAACACCGCTTCCAATTAATGAAGTTTACTTTGAATATCAAGCTGTTTCAAAAGATCTCAAATAAACTTTGACAACAAAGTATTCACATCATATAATGAATCAAAAAAAATGGAGGAATGAATCATGCAACAATTGACCATTCGG
>JAFDDL010000583.1 GCA_019310865.1 Deltaproteobacteria bacterium
GATGAAACCGGATCAGGGCCAAATCTGGTTTCACGGCGAGGACATCAGCTCGTGGACACAAAAGGCCCTGCGTCCGATTCGGCGTCAAATCCAGATCGTGTTTCAGGATCCATACGGTTCTTTAAACCCGAGGATGACTGTCGGCCAATCCGTTGCCGAAGGCTTTCGGACCCTGGGGATGCCCCGGGGCGCCGAAAGGCGAAACCGGCTCGATGAGCTTTTCGAAATGGTGGGAATTTCGCCGGCAAGCGCGGATCGATATCCCCATGAATTCAGTGGTGGACAACGCCAGCGAGTCGGCATTGCGCGCGCCCTAAGTGTTTCACCATCTCTGGTAATCTGCGATGAACCCATATCGGCCCTGGACGTTTCGATCCAGGCGCAAATCATCAACCTTTTGAAAGACCTTCAGGAAAAACTGGGGCTCAGTTACCTGTTCATCTCCCACGATTTAAATGTGGTGGGATATTTATGTCACACCATTGCGGTCATGTACCAGGGGCAAATCATGGAATACGGACCGACCGAAACCATTTTCGAGCGCCCCAGCCACCCGTACACCCGATCGCTTTTGGCCGCCGTGCCAAGCCAAAAAGGTGAATTTCTACCGGCGCCAAAATCCGGTACCGTCGATGCAAACACGCCCACCGTCCCGGAAATTGGGTGCAAATACCAGCGGGAATGCTCCCATGAAACCCCAACGTGCCGACAAGACAACATTTCCTTTAATCAAGTCAGCCCCGGGCATTTTGTTCGGTGTAACCATGCACCAACCTAAGGGTTCGCGCAGGAAAGCGTAGTCTCCGAAAATTAATTCACAATTTTAGGTGCTGAGGCGCCCAGCTGGCAAGGCGCAAAAATTAAAGAATATCAGGATATTCTGTATTTTTGCAACGCCGCCAGGTGGGATGGATCGGCACATAAAATGTGAAGTTATTTTTACGCGAGCCCTAATGTCCGGTCAAATCGAAATTGACAGGATGAATCACAGAAGCTATTGGAAGTAAATCGGGATTCAACAACAGCAGAAATCCCATTAAACAAGAGCCATTTTCAAAACGTTCAAGTTCGGTTCAGATCAAGGCGGACAATAATTTTAACCACAGGCATACATTGAGTATCGGAGTCTTCGCTTACCTCCGAGGATTAAAATTTTTGTCCAACACAGATATGGGCCGAGATAAGCGTAGACTTCGAATGGGACGTTTTGAAACTGGCTCACAATTATTGGATATAAACATGATCAAAATCTACCCATATCCGTCCCAGGCGGCCGAAGAGAGATTGGCCGAGATTCAAAGCCGCAGCCTGACATTCAGCAGCAGCGATTACCAGACCGTTTCCGATATTCTGGAAGATATTCGGGAAAACGGCGATGAGGCCCTGCTCAAATACACCCATCGGTTTGATTCGCCGACAATGGCCCAAAAAGACATTCGGGTCACGAAATCGGAAATGAAAAAAGCCCGCCGGTCGGTGGCGCCCGAATTCAGCCGTGCTCTGGAACGCGCCGCAACTCAAATCGAAACGTTTCACCGCCGGCAGGTACGCCAGTCATGGATTGAAACAGATCGTGACGGTATCCTGCTGGGACAGCTGATACGGCCTGTGGATGCCGTGGGTGTATATACACCGGGCGGCAGGAGCGGCCAAACACCCCTGGTCTCATCGATGCTCATGTGTGTCATTCCGGCCAAGATTGCCGGTGTGAAAAAAATTGTCGTGGTCACACCGCCCACCCGGGACGGATCCATTAATCCGCATCTTCTGGCCGCAGCCAGCGCAGTCGGTGTGGATGAAATATACAAGGCCGGCAGTGCCTGGGCCATCGGGGCCCTGGCCTACGGGACCGAGACCATTCCAAAGGTGGACGTGGTTGTGGGACCCGGAAACATCTATGTGACGCTGGCCAAAAAAATCGTGTCCGGAACAGTGGGAATCGATCTCATTGCCGGCCCCAGTGAAATCCTGGTGATTGCCGACCAAACGGCGAATGCCGCCTTCACGGCTGCCGATCTGCTTTCCCAGGCGGAACATGACCCACTGGCATCGTCAGTGCTTGTGACCGACTCACCTCAATTGGCATCCGAGGTTGCCCAGTCGGTAGAACAGCAGATCGAAGCGCTTTCCCGTAAAGAAATCGCCAAAGCCTCACTGGCAAATTACGGCGCCATATTTACGGTCGAGGATATGGAAACGGCCACATCGCTTGCCAACCGACTGGCGCCGGAGCACTTGGAACTGCACGTTGAAACCCCCTTGAATCTGATGAGTAAAATCCGTCATGCCGGCGCTATCTTCATGGGCCACTATACACCGGAGCCGGTGGGGGATTATATCGCCGGGCCCAATCATGTGCTGCCAACCGTGGGGACGGCGCGCTTTGCTTCGGCCTTGTCTGTGGACAACTTCATCAAAAAGACAAGCATCATTCAGTATGACCAAAAGGCGTTTCTGGCCGAAGCAGACGATATCATCTGCCTGGCGCAAATTGAAGGGCTCGGCGCTCACGCGCAATCGGTAAAGATTCGGCTGGACGATGGTAAGAAATAGGCTCTAAGGTTGGACAAGGTTTTTCCAAATTGATCGAAAAGCTTCCTGAAGCGGCACCGGGTTAATTCCCCTGGCACCCGTGACCAATAGCCGCTTCACATCATCTGCGAACACCATAGGCTTTTTTCCATGGCGAACGCCTTAGCTGGTGATGGTTGTTTAATGCCTGGTAAAGGGCGCCCACGGCCAATTCGGCACAATGATGATGTCCCGGCGAAAGCGTTTCAAGGTAGGTGATGACCGCTTCCGGTGTCAGCTCCCACGCCTCGGCAACCTTTTTACCTTCGCTCAGACAAGCCACCGTGTTGCAGCAGGCATGGGTATCCAGGCAACCATCCGTATCAAAGGATACATACCGAATCCGATCGTCTTTCACCTGAAGAAACATTTCAACCGTATCACCGCATCCACCGGTTCGCTTTCCAAAGCCATCCGGACAATCCGGAATTTCACGTTTATCCGTCCGCAGGGCCATTTCGAGATAGCGAACGGAATGCTTTTCCATGAAATCGGACACATTCTCCGACATGGTCGATTTCCTTTAATTTATTCGTCGATTTAGGAAATACATGAAAAAAACCGATTATAAATACCATCCGGAT
>JAFDDL010000584.1 GCA_019310865.1 Deltaproteobacteria bacterium
AAGATAAATCTGCAATTCATTCGCATTGTCATAATAATGCCAGCCATCTAAAATAATGCTCTTTCCAAATGTTTGGTTACCGGATTTTCCGATGTAAATTAAAACATTTGACCCATATACTGAATGCGATCCATATATCTGGTAAATGCCGTAATCGTCTTTCGTATTAAAATCTTTAACATCATTTAATGAAAAATGTCCGTCCCACTGGATATGTATAGCCTGTTTTTTCATCTAAAAGCCCTTGATAACAATTTGCCCCCGTTTCGACAAACAAACGGTTGGAAGATAAAAGGATTGATTATTCTTATGTTACTTCAAAAGTTGTGCCAGGGGAGGATGTGGATAAGCATTGTGAATTAATTATCTTATATTATCAATCAGTTAGTTTCATGCCGGGAGGTAGGAAACGAATTGAAGTTATATTTTTTTCACAGGTGTGTCTTGGTATGGCTGCACTTTTATGCACAGGTTGTAATTAAATAGGATTCAGTTTTAATCCATTATTTTGCGAGTTTAATTATCCACTGACAACGGTTTCAGATGACTATTAAGCTGTATACATTACGGTTAAGGAAGTGAAAGTCTCAAAATTTGTCGATAGCGAAGAGGGTGTGGGGGACGATATAAAAACGAGCGCCATATCATATTCACAAGACTTAATTATATTCAAGTCGGAAATAGGAAAAAAATTACACAATTATTGTGGTATTCAGCTTGTGATTTAATTGTTAAACTGGGCCATTATGCCTATAACAATCTGGTTTAATTACAATAAAAAAATTTTAATGATATTTGCACGGTTTTTGCATTGTTAAATAATCAAGAACAGGCAATTTTGATTAAAGTACCACACAATTACCTATGATACGATTTGTTATATAGGGGGCAACCAAATGAAACAATTCATGAGCCGTTCATTAGTGCTTTCTTCTTTTTTATTACTGATTTTGCTATTACCAGTGTCAGTTTTAGCAATCCCGTCACTCGGTGTGGCACCCGGTGACCCGACTGATCCAGCTTTGGCGGATGTCTTTTTTGATGGATTTCCCATGTCACCCGAAGGTGGGGAAATCACGATATGGTATGGTTCAGATAGTGGTGAACCAGCTTGGGGTGACGAGAATGATATCTGGCTTTTAACGACATCAGCGAACGGGGATAAATTTAAATTTGCCGGGTATGAGTTCAAACAGATGGACGAACTATCAGTGGCCAGTTATAAGGCGCCTGTATATGGCGTTAATCTAACTGAAATTCCAGAATTTACATGGAGAAGCAATAAATGGACTGAAATGGATTCCAAATTCTATAGTTACGAATTCGGAGAAGGTGGGAAAAAATTTTATGGTCTAACAGGTATGCTAGAATGCCCGGGTATGGAACCGGATGACTGGATGTATGTCGTGTTGGAAGGAAACAGTATCGATGGCTTCTCGCCAAAAACAACCAGTAGTTATGCCACGCCGATACCGCCGACCTTGCTCTTGTTGGGGTCTGGTTTGATAGGCCTTGCAGGGTTTAGAAAGAAGTTTAACAGAGGATAACTGAACCAGAAGGTCAACGTTTTTTTATTTCTTCATCAATCATGCTCTGAAAGCCTTCCAGTGAGCGCTTTTTCAGCGAACGGCCATTAACGAACACCTTCGGAATCCCCTGAACCCCGGCTTTTTGACTGTCCGTAATATCCTTTTGGATCCTCTTGAGAACCACGGTGCTTTGAATCTGGTTTTTAAAGGCTGCCCGATCGAATCCGAGTTCTTCGGAAATTTCCAGAATCTTATCCTCGCTCAACTGGCGAAAATGATCGACCAGCAGGCTGTGAAATTCCCAAAATTTTCCGGCGTCATTCGCTATCAGCGTGGCTGCGGCGGCCAACAGAGCGGCCTTGTGTTTTTTAAGGGGAAAGTGTTTAAATACAATTTTGACCAGTTTGGGATTTTTCTCGAGCACCTGCTCGAGTAGCGGCATGAGCCGCACGCAGTACGGTCATTGATAGTCCATGAAGACGGCAATGACAACCGGTGCGTCTGCTACGCCGAGAAAGGGTGAACCAGCGGTATCGATTTTTTTCCGAAAATCGAGGGACAGCACCTGAACGGTCCGGTTCCGGGGGCTGCTGAGCAATAAAAAATCCCCCTTGGGCCCGGCTTCGATGCCCGTAACATGATCATCCACATCAATGGTATCGATCAATTGGCCGCTGGGAGCATACACCAGGACTTTGCCGGTTTTAGTCAGGATAAAAATCCGTGATCCGTCGTTGGAAACCGTCATATCCTGCTGCGTGGCTTCAAGCTCCAGGGTTTTCGTGGTTTCCCAGGATATGTCGGCTTCTGCGCTGGAAAATGCAACAATGCAAACGAGTCCCGCCAGAATTGATATTTTTTGATTAAGGCGCAATGGGCTCTCCAATTTTTTCACGCAATTTATTGTTCGTGTTTGTGTCTATCAGACAATGGAAAAAGGGGCAACCTGCAAACCGTGTGCAAAAACACCTTATGCACACGGTTTGCAGAGATCAGGGTTGGATCAATCGGTTCGCCATGTTACGCGACCTGTCTTATACGCCTTGATGGGCAGATTTGGCTGTTTGATTTCCACAATGGCGCCGGTGCTGGTTTGCACAAATGCCGTTGCGCCGTCCTGCCGGCCCACATGAAGGTTGGGCGTGGTGGCCAATCCGCGGCCGATTTCTATGCGCGATTCCACCTCCGGTGGATCACCGTTGTCGCCCAGAAAAACCGGCACATGCCAGGCCGTGCCCGTCTGGTAATACAGACCGTAGAGAAACGCCAGCCCCTCGGGCCGACACAGGTCGTCAAAGGGCTGATAGGTCGTATAGGTCAATAAGCCGCCCAGGAGGCTCGCCTGGCCCAGGTTCCGCTCCCCGGTTTCTGGAAATTCATACCACCACCCGTCCGTTCCGGCATAACCGATCACGTTCCCGTTATTATCCCGCTCACAGCCGTATCCGGCAATAAATTCGATGAGTTTATCGTATGTATCCACACCGGCGGGCAGACAACCACCCTGCAGGCAACTGAGCACGGCATCCTCGGCTTTTGGCGCCTGGGTCACCACGATTTCATCAACCCGCAGCAATTTCCGGGTTCCGGGCAGATCAGCCAGGGTTGGCGGAGCTGCCAGG
>JAFDDL010000585.1 GCA_019310865.1 Deltaproteobacteria bacterium
TTATATTTTTTTCACGCCAAGACGTAACATTCTGTTCTCGTGTAATATCCGAATTGGCCTCCCCCGGCCATTATTATCTATTTGGCGACAGAAATGCCTAATACCTGAACTTGGCTCTTTATGGTTTTCAATGTTAATATGGCGACGAAGTGGTCGAAAAAAATTGACTAAGGGCTCGCGCAGGAAAGCGTAGTTTCCGAAAATAACATCACATTTTATGCGTCGACGCATCCCATCCGGCGGCGTTACGAAAATACAGGATATCCTGATATTCTTTAATTTTCGTGCCTTGCCGGCTGGGCGCCTAAACGCCTAAAAATGATTTCAGTATGAACTGTTTTTTGCGAGGGACATCGCCTTTTTATCTTGCTTTGAGATAGTTCTTTAAATCCCTATAGTAATTTTCATGTGGGCCAATCATTATTAATTCCAGATCGTCACCAATAAAACGATAAGAGAGTAAATATTGGATGGTTTTTATTTTGAATTTATAAACATAAACTCCACGTAGATCGCCTTTTTTTTCAGCGCCTATAGATGGATTTTCGGTAATCTTTATCACTTGTTTGTCCAGCAACTTTTTCTCTTGCTTGCTGAATTTTTTAACTTTTCGTTCAAATAATCGAGACTGAAAAATTGTCATCGGTCATTATCCAAATTTGTACTCTGATGATTCACCTTGTTCCAGCTCTGCAAGTCCTATAAGGATATCCTTAATCAGGCTATAGGTTAAATCAGGATTTTCTTCAGCACATTTTCCAATTCTTGCCCAATGCTCAATCTGACCCGTTAACGATCGTTTATCTATTTTACTATATATTTTTGCATCCCGAACTAAATCGTCGGTTATTCTTACAGCGGTTGTCATTATAGTCACCTCCATAAATTATTTGCAGGCGACAATACTGCAGAAAATTGCATAATGCAACACATAATTGCATTATGCCCCGAAGGCCACTTTAAAATAGTTAAATAGCAAAATAGGGTTGGGCCGGACATAGGTATTTAGTATAGAGATAGGGATAGAAATAGGGCATAGCGTTTATTGCGAGTTTATCGTATCTTCGCGTCTCGTCAATATGATTGTGTTTTGCGCTGAAGGTCTTGCGTCTATGGGAAAGAGCTCTTCAAGGGATGTTAAAAAATGCTTGGAATCACGAATTTTCAGGATGACACTGATGCGAATCGGTTTCAGGGTGTCATCACCAAACACGATTTTTTTATCCACGTATCGGTTTATTTGATCGATCACATCCGCCAACGGGGCGCTGTCAAAATCGAGCTTTCCTTCGCGCCATGCGGAAATTCTCTTAATATCGGCGGCTTTGACTTGTTTCACTTGATAGACATGTTTATTTTCATCAACAACCATAGACTGTCCGGCGGTGATGGTTCTTGCAAGATACAGCTTTTTCTCTTTTACTACAGGGACTTGTGCATACCCATTTCGTTTCGACGGTCGGTCCTTTTTTGTTTTTTCCGCTATCGCCGGCATGTCCGATTCAGCACGCCGGCTCACCTGCACACTGCCCTGCAATACTTCCACGATAACTTTATGACCGTTTCGCATGGACACATTGAATTCCGTCCCGAGAACCTGAACCTGGGTGTTATTGGCAATAACGGTGAATGGCCTGTCGGAATCGTGGACAACCGAGAACAAGGCACTCCCGGTAATCAATTCGGCATTGCGGGTGGTTTCGGAATATTGGATTGAAAGCGATGTATTGGTATCGAGTATTGCTGTGGAGCCATCGGCCAGCAGCACTGTTTTCTGCTCACCGATTTTCGAGTGATACGCCGGGGGGGCCGGTGCGGTTTCCGGTGAATGGTCGTTTGTTTGCATCATCCAGGCGGCTGCGACGACCAGCACGATGGTTGCGGCCGCCGCAAGCGGTCTCATGAAGGGCGAGCCGGAATTAAGTCTAAAGAACCGCCGAAATCCACCCATCCATGCCGGATGCTTTATTTTATCCAATTCACCGGCAACCAGCGGGTGATCCTTGAATTCGCCGAATTCATCCCAAACGGCATTCATTCTATCAAAGGTGGCTTTGTGGGCTGATTTTTCGGACAGCCAGTCGTCCAGGCGCGCCTTTTCCTTCCGGGAAATCGTTCCGGCCTTCAGTTTGGCGGCCCAGGCGGATGCAGTATCAGACATCTTATCCGTAAAGTCAGCATAGTAATCACGGTGATTTGTTTTCATAGATAACCTCGAAGCTTCTTATCGACCTGTGCCATTACATCAGAGATGTGGTGGCCGACCACACTCGTTGAGACACCCATTTCCGAAGCGATTTTTTTGTATTTCCATCCCTTGAAACGATGCAGCACAAACGCCTGACGAGCCTCGGGCTTCAACTCATCCAGCACCTTTGAAATAAATTGAAACAGCTGCTTGGATTGCACCAGCTCTTCGGCGTTGGGATAGGGACTTGTCAACTCCATTTCGTCTGCGCTGATGTGCTGATCGGTTTGATGCGCATGCTGTTTGCGCTCATGATCGACCAGCAGATTCCGTGCGGTTTTAAATAAAAACGCCCGAGGGTACGCGATTTCATGCTGCCTGGAATACTGAACAATTCGCAGGTAAACTTCCTGGGCGAGTTCCGCCGCTTCCTCCACCGAGTCCAATCGCCGAAAAAGAAACCGGTGCAGCGCCTGGTTGTATTTCTCAAACAGGGCGCTGACTATTCCGTCGGTTTCATCTGAAGCGGGCGGCGGCGTCACTTCGGCATCCGGTTGTAGTCCCAATCCTGCTGTGTTCAATTCGGTTGCCCTCTCTGGTTTTTTATCACGGGTATGGGCTAATTCATTCTCATCCATTATATTCAGACGAATTGCGCACAAAAAAAATCAGAAAAATATAAAAAAAGATGGCGCTGCTGTGCCTTAGTAAATAATATCCAAAAGATCAGAACAATACAAGTTGTTAACAGATTTGCGGTTGACACAGCATACAATGTGGCATATGCTAAGGTATATGCCAACTTCAGGAGACAAAGATAATGCAAACTGAACGACGTGTTCGCCTGTTTCGAAACGGACGCAATCAGGCCATCCGAATTCCCCGCGAGTTCGAGTTCGAAGGCGATGAGGCGATTCTGCGCAGAGAGGGCAACCGCCTGATCATGGAAC
>JAFDDL010000586.1 GCA_019310865.1 Deltaproteobacteria bacterium
CCCCAGGCTTAGCCTAAGGAGGAGATTGTATTAATGGAAGCAATTCGAGAAATTCAGACGGTGAAAGAGGGACACGTGCATGTTCGCCTCCCCAGACAATTTTGGGGGCAACAAGTGGAGATTATCGTCCTCTCCGCTTCGCAACAAGAACCACGTGTTTCACAGAAAAAAAGTTTACGAGGGTGCTTACACCACTATGCCAATCCTGCCTTGGCTGCCCGTGAAGAAGATGCGTGGCAAGACGCTGTGAGTGAAAAGCATGACCATTATTGATGCGAATATTGTCTTACGATATGTTCTGGATGACCATCAGGAGTTGTCCCCAAAAGCGGCTGACATCCTTGAACATCAGATCGTCATACTTCCCATTGAAGCGGCATGTGAATTCAAAATCAAAAGAGGTAAGTTTGATTTACTTTATAGAAACCATTGCCGTTCAATAGGCCACAGGCCCCACGGGCAAGACGATTTTATTTTCTGTTGAATAGTCATCCCAAAGGGATATCATCTCCGCCACAATTTCAGGCTTTTCATTGGCAAGATTGTTTTGTTCCACCGGGTCTTTGACAATATTATAAAGCTCCCATTCACCGGAGCCTTTGGGAGCTTCAATCCACACGATTTTCCAGTCGCCGCGCCGGATGGCCCTTCGCCCAAATAATTCCCACCCGATTGCTTCAGTTGAAGGATGTGTTGCAGATTCCCCGGAAAGCTGCGGCACCATGGATCGACCCGTCATGGGCAAAACGGGATGCCCTCTGTAGGTCTCATGAGGTTTCGACACACCGGCAAATTCCAAAATGGTGGGGGCCAAGTCCATGACGGTCGCAAACCGGGTATCCGTCACATTTGGCTTAATGATACCTGGGTAGCGGAAAATGGCCGGCACGCGAATCCCGCCCTCTGTTGTAAAGGCTTTCCAAAACCGAAACGGCGTGGCACTCACCTGCCCCCAGCCGGGTCCCTGGAACATAAAGGATCCTTTCCGCCCGATGCTTTCCAAGGCGTTTGGTTCCTGATGTTCCTTGCCTATAAAATTACCTTCAGCACCATTATCGGAAATAAAAATAATGAACGTGTTGTCATATTCACCGATTTTTTTCAGATAATCGAACATCCGCCCGATGTTAGCATCCAGATTATCAACCATGGCCGCATAGGCTGACATGGTTCGGGCCTGCATTTTTTTCTTTTTGTCGGATAAATCCGCCCAGGCGGGCGCCAATGCCGTACGGGGCGGCAGTTGCGTATCCGGGGAAATAAGCCCCAATTCTTTCATTCGCTCAAATCGCCGGGAACGCCAGACATCATAGCCTTCGTCGTATTTACCGTCATATTTGGCCAGATATTTCTCCGGCGCCTGGATCGGCCAATGAGGTGCCGTATAGGTAAGATAGGCAAAAAAGGGGTTCCCGTCCGCGTTGTGTTTATCAATAAATTCGATCATCCGGTCCGTGTAAAAATCGGTCGAGAAAAAATCATCGGGAAACGTGGTCACCGGTTGGCCATTGTGCTCATACAGTTGCGACAGCGAAGCACCCGGCATGGCACCGGGTTCCAAATGGTTGGCCCAGCCAATCCGCAGCGAAAAGGACTCTTCAAACCCTCTGGATTGCGGGCCATGGTCAAGCTGTTCCCCGAGATGCCACTTTCCTGAAATATAAGTGTGATAACCGGCATCCGCCAACAATTCCACAAAAGATACCACCCGGTGACTGAGATATCCCTCATATCCTGGAAGCGCTCTCTGGTTGGGGGCAAGCGTTTCCGCCATATTGCCAAGACCGGCCGGATGGTTGTCAGTGCCCGAAAGGATCATCGCACGGGTTGGGGAACAGGTCGGAGCGGCATAAAAACTGGTCAGCATTTTTCCGGAAGCTGCTAAAGAGTCCAAATTGGGTGTTGGAATTTCGCCGCCATACGCCCCTATATCCGAGTAGCCCAGGTCATCGGCAACGATGAGGAGAATGTTGGGGCGCTTTTTAGAGTCGGTATCAACCGTTGTGCCGGTGCTTGTATCCCATCCGAATAGAAGCAACATGAGTGAAACCGATAATAATCTGAAGATTGATTCCATTGCATTTGACCGTTTGTATGCATGTGGCAGGTCGGATACAGTTTTGGGCACCCTTAATTTACGTTTACACCGTGGATTACAACCTGCCAACTTAATATTTTCTGCCACAGCCTCTCCTCGCCATAGGATATTCGGTATACACCGGTAAGATAGAGTTAACAACCACCCCTAAAAGGGTCAATAATTTATTTCCAGAGTTTCATTTGATCCATTTTCAAGGAATAAATTGGAGAGAAATCAACAAACGACCATTTATCTGGTGTTCTTTTATATGGGTGTAATCTTTTTGAGTTATTGACATTTTAACCCCTGTGAGTGAGAAGCCCCCTTCCCACGAAGCCGGGAGCCGTCTAATCACAACCAACTGTTAATTCAGGGTATTTAGCATACCAGTTTTTTTTATGAATGGACCATTAAAAAAAATTGACAACTGTAAATTGTCATGATAATCTTAATTCAATCATAGAATAAAGAAAGCTGCTAAAGATATGAAACCATTTTTATCCGACGATTTCTTATTGCATACCAAAACGGCAACGGTGCTGTATCATGATTTTGCAGCGCCCATGCCCATATTTGACTTTCACTGCCATTTGTCCGTCAAGGAAATAGCGGATGATATCAAGTTCCAAAATCTATACCGCATCTGGCTTGATGGCGACCATTATAAGTGGCGGGCCATGCGTACGGTGGGTATCGACGAGCGATTCATCGCAGAATCATGTCGGACAAGGATTTTTTCAGTTCGAATCCTGCCCTCTTTTCGGCCGGATAAAACCTTGGGGTTTGAATAATCCAAAAATATTGTAACTTGAGGAACAGACCATGCCGGCTGCAAACCGGGATTTAATCCGCACGATCAATCGATTCAATATCCTTCACGCAGTTCGCACACACGAACTGATTTCCAGAGTTGAGATATCAAAATTTACCGACCTGTGTCAGGCGTCGGTCACGGGGATTACCGCCGATCTGATAAAGGAAGGCCTGCTGCAGGAAAAAGATACCGGAAAATCGAGCGGCGGACGACGGCCGATACTGTTGGCGCTGAATCCCGATGG
>JAFDDL010000587.1 GCA_019310865.1 Deltaproteobacteria bacterium
TGTCAAAGAGGGCGTCGCGGGTATTTTCCTCGGCCCAGATGCAGGTGAGGCCACCGGGGTTTTTGGTACTTGGGTATATTGCGTCGGTCAATCGTTTCTTTGCAGGCGCGCTATAGAGGGCGTTCTGGCCGCGAAAATCCCACTCCTCCGTGTCACCCGGGTTTCCGTTATGCGTGTCCGTTGCCCCGATGAATCCAAACTGCAACGGATTAAATCCCAGGGTTTCTTTCAGTTCCAACCCGCGTTTCAGACCGTCCCGCGCCATGGAGTTGGGGGGGATACACTTTCCGGTCTCGTCCGCTTCACAGGGCGGGAAAAACTGCTCGAAAGCACAGTCTTCATCCGTCGCGCCAACCCCAAAGGCAGCCTCCGACGAGCCCTTGATCTGAAAGATTTCGGCCAGTGGTTCCGATCGCCCCCGAAGGGACCAGTCCGCCGTGGTATATGGGTCCCCATCGATGGTCTCTCCGGCGTAGGAGAGCCCCCATGAATAGTTCATGTTGTGTATAATCGTCAAAAACTCGCAGTCGCCGGTGCAGGTTTCCTCGAGAATCCGCCACAAATCCAGGACCGTGGGCGCATCATAGAAGGAGACGGCAAAGTTCGGCACGGTGGGGTTTCGGAAGATAACATTCCGGTGAAGCATGCCGCCATTGCGAATAACGGGAGAATACTCGTACGCATTGAATGCGGTGAATACCCCGGGCTGGTTGTATTTCTCCGCTGCCTTTTGAATTGTCGCCCAGGTGTTTTTCCCCTGCTCAAAACAGATGGCACCGTCTTCACCGCAGAGAACAGCTTCTCGCCTGGGCGGCCGGTTTAAGGCTTTTTTTCGAAGTTTCCAGTAAAAGGTGGTCGAGGGGTTCTCGAACTGGTTGCAGAATTCGCGTTGATCTTCCCCAATAGTTTCATCCGAGCAGATCTCAAACAAACCGAAGCTTTCCGCATGATCCGTAATCGCCACAAAATCAAGAGGCACCGTAATCTGCATGGATTCGCCGGCAGCATTCCTGATCATTTCGCCGTGTGCGAACCGGTAGGCTTCATCCAGGGTGACCCGGTTGCCGAACAGATAACTGTCGAAAGACAAGGCCGTATGGACGTGGAGGTCTCCGAAATAGACGTTCTTCAGCGGATTCGGTGCCTGGAGGGTTCGCTGCCGGGGTTCCGGTATTTTAAAGGCCGTCTCATCCTGGGCGGCCACGGCCTGGTTCAACTCCCGAATGAATTCAGGGGTTATGCGAATAATCCGTGAGCTGAGTTTTTGATACTGATACCACCCGACACCGGTACCAAGCACAAGCACAATTCCGATTGTCCAAGCAACAATTTTTTTCATTCTTGTCTCCTTTGCGGACACCGATACCGCTATTTTTCCGTCCACCCCCTGGGATTCCGATAAAACGCTTTTTCCCAGGCCACCAGCATGTCATGGTGACGCTTGGCGATCTCTGGATAATGCAGGGCCACATTGTAGTTTTCACCGGGGTCAAGCGCCAAGTTATAGAGCAGGGGCCATTGTCCCAATTCCCGGATGGTCACCTTTTTACCGGTGTCCTTCGAGACAAAGGTGAATCTCGCACCGTTATCGGTGACCTTGCCGATGAAATTATTAGGTTTGTCCAGGGGAATCGGATAGGTATAGTGGTGGATGTATCGAAAATACTTCCATTTGCCGGCCCGGATCCCCTCGATCTCATAGTCGTGGAAAAAAAACAGCGCATCATGCGGGCTCTTTGCCGCTTCTTCGCTCAGGAGCCCCCAGATATTCCTGCCGTCCACAATTCGGTCTGTTGGGACGTCGAGGCCGGCCAGTGTCAGAATCGTCGGGAAAAAATCGATGTTCATGGCCGGCTGGGAACAGCTGCGGCCCGGTAAAATGTGATCGGGCCACCAGGCAATCATCGGAACCCGGTAACCGCCCTCGTAGCTCTGTCCTTTTCTGCCCCTGAGCCTGCCGGGACTGCCGTCATACCAGGGGCCGTTGTCGCTGGTGAAAAATATAAGCGTATCCTTTTCCAGCCCGTTTCTTTCCAGGCACTTCATAATTTCCCCAACACCCCAGTCCACCTCCTCTACGGTGTCGCCATGGGGCCCCCCGTTGGAGGTACCTGAAAACTTCTTGGATGGGATGCACGGCTGATGCGGATCCTTATGGGCCAGGTAGAGGAAGAACGGCTGGTCTTTGGATCGTTCAATAAAATCGATGGCCTCCTTATGGAATATTCCGGTATATTCTTCCTGGTCCAGGCCAATATCCTTCTCGATTTCGGTCTGGTTCCGCCAAAATGCCGTGGGCCAGCCGTCGTTGGAGGCGTTGAAGCCGGCGAAGTGGTCAAAGCCGTGGTTGTGCGGGTGGTATTCCGGGAGCTTGGTAAAGTCTCCCAGGTGCCACTTACCGATGCAGGCGGTGGTATAGCCCGTTGTTTTCAGAGCTTCGGCAATGGTGATCTCGGATGGTGGCAGACCTTTTACATACGACTTGTCCCCCTGAATATCCACTCCGCCGAATTTGGCCATCAGCAATCCTGTTTTTCGCATCAACCCATACAGGAAGCCGCCTTTGTCAATCTCAAGGGCCGCGGTTATCCCGGTCCTGTGGGGATATCTTCCGGTCAGCAGCCCCGCCCGCGACGGTGAACACACCGAATTGCCGGCATAAAAATCGGTAAACCGGACCCCCTGGCGCGCCAATCGATCCAGGTTGGGCGTTTTGATAACGGTACCGCCGTAACATCCCACGTCCCCGTAGCCCAGATCGTCGGTGAGGATGATGATGATGTTGGGTTTTTTGCCGGAAAAGCCCTTCATCCGCCCAATGACCTGGGAGGCGGGGATGCGATCGCGCACGAGATCCACAAAGACCTTTTTATCCATCTCATGGATAACTTCGTTCTCATACTCCCCACTTGCCCGGGAACCAAAAGCCATGAAAGCCCCAAAGACCATTACGGCAGCCAGTCCGAGTTGCAAAACCCGGTGTTTTTTAAACAGCCTGTTCAGAAACGATCCCCCCCGAAATTTCTGCCGGGCCTCATCCCGATCCATTGCAACCGGTCTTTCATGTCCCTTGCTTTCCATCGGCACCTCCCTGTTTAGCGTATTATTTAACTTGACAGTAAACCACCTGTCTTGT
>JAFDDL010000052.1 GCA_019310865.1 Deltaproteobacteria bacterium
CCGGGACATTTCACCGGTAACGGATCAGGAGATGGTTTTTGCTGAAAACGTGACGCGGTATGCCGAAATCGGAAGCGCTTCATTGCCAAAAAGCGTGCGGATTGTGCTCAACGGGGGGCTGGGCACCAGCATGGGATTGCTGGGGCCCAAATCGTTGCTGGAAGTTAAGAACGGGTATTCGTTCCTGGAGATTATCCTGGCCCAGGCAGCAATTGACCGGATTGAGCTGTGCTTCATGAACAGCTTTAACACCCATCAAGAAACCAGCGCCCAACTGTTTCGTCTCCAGGTCTCCCCGCAGCCCCGAACTTTTTTGCAGCATAAATTTCCAAAAATCGTCCAAAAAACAATGCTTCCCGCACAATGCCCGGATGCCGGCCACCTGGAGTGGAACCCACCCGGACATGGGGATGTCTATATCAGTCTACATGCCTCCGGTTTGCTGAAGACATTGCTGGATCAGGGTTTCCGGTATGCATTTATTTCCAACTCGGATAATCTCGGTGCGTCGATGGATATGGCCATACTGGGTTATTTTGCACAAAACGATTATCCGTTCTTAATGGAAGTGGCCCAGCGGACACCATCGGACGCCAAGGGCGGGCATTTGGCCCGCCACCGTTCGGGTCGGCTGCTGCTCCGAGAGTCGGCCCAGTGCCCGGAAAGCGAAAACTCGGCATTTCAGGACATCGACCGGTACCGCTATTTCAACACCAATAATATCTGGGTCAATTTATCGACCCTCCGGGACTTGATCCAAAAGGAACATATCCTTCGACTGCCGATGATCTTGAATCCGAAGCCATTAAATCCGAGGGACGAGAGCACGACACCGGTCTTTCAAATTGAGACGGCCATGGGCGCCGCCATTTCACTATTTGAAGGGGCGTCCGCCCTTTGCGTGCCCCGCAATCGTTTTTTTCCGGTCAAGACCTGTAACGATTTGCTGATTCTCAGATCGGATCGTTTTCGGCTTGGAAAAGACAAGCGGTTAACGGTTGGGCCGAATATTGACACCCAAAAAATTCGAGTCCGGCTCGATTCCAAATTCTATAAAAAAATCGATCAACTTGACCATCGGTTTCCCCACGGCCCCCCCTCGCTTACCGCTTGCGAATCTTTGACGGTGAAAGGGGATGTTCATTTTGAAGCAGAGGTGACCATTCAGGGGCAGGTGACCATTACAAACTCGAAAACCGAATCGGTAGTGATTCCAAAAGGTTCCGTCATTTCAGAGAACCTTACATTTTGAATGGCGGTGAACATGATTGTTGAACAACAACCGGTTCCCGGTACCCACCTCCTGCGCTTCCGGGGAGACGTCCTGCGATTTTCGCTAACCGTACCCCAAAAGACAACCGGCGCAGCCTGGGTTCGAACCAATCTGGGACATGGCGGACGAATCCGTTCCGAAATAATCGAATCCGTGGAAAAAGACCTGCCACCACTGGGGAAAGACTGGTTCAATATCCCCATGAAGGCCCAATCCGGCCACGGTTTTTCAGTGACCCTGCCCCTGTGCGAAGTGGGCCATTTTGAAGCCAAGTGTTTCTTTATCCCGGAAGGTTCCAAAGAGCCCCTGTGGCCCAAGGGGCCCAACACGGTCATCAATGTTGAACCGGCGCATACCTGCTGCGCCAACTTGATCTACAACGCCTTTATTCGCCAGTTTGGTGGCACAATGGCAACGGCCGACCCACAGCTGGAATCGCGAATGGTAACGGAAATTGCTCGACTGGACCGGGCCGGATATGCGGTGATTCCGCCCTCCGGCACCTTTCGAGACCTGATCGATAAGCTCGACTTTATTTTCAATACACTTGGTTGCCGGATCATTCAATTGCTGCCCATCCATCCGACGCCGACCACCTATGCGCGTATGGGTCGATTCGGCAGCCCCTATGCGGCCCTGAGCTTCACGGCGGTTGATCCTGCGCTGGCCCGGTTTGATCCGCACGCCACACCCCTTGAGCAGTTCATCGAGCTGGTGGATGCGGTCCATATGCGACACGGGAAGCTACTGCTCGACATCGCCATTAATCATACTGGATGGGGCGCCGCACTCCATGAAACCCATCCCCAGTGGCTTTCCAGGGAGCCCGATGGAAGAATCGAGGTGCCGGGCGCCTGGGGTGTGTTGTGGCAAGATCTGACCAAACTCGATTATGCGCACAGAGACCTATGGCAGTACATGGCCAATATGTTTCTGACCTGGTGTCGCCGGGGTGTGGACGGTTTCCGGTGTGATGCCGGCTACATGATTCCGACGGCTGCGTGGGCATACATAACGGCCATCGTTCGGGAGCAGTATCCGGACACCATCTTTTTTCTGGAGGGACTGGGTGGAAAGATATCGGTCACCCGAGAGATTTTGAATATCGGTAACTTTAACTGGGCGTACTCCGAGTTGTTTCAAAATTACCATCGCGGTCAGGTCGAGTGGTATCTTCCCCAGGCGCATGAAATCGCAGCGGGTGAGGGCATTATGGTTCATTTTGCCGAAACACATGATAACCAGAGACTGGCTGCCAGGTCCACCGCCCATGCCCGGCTGCGAACCCGGCTTTGCGCCCTGTTTGCCCCGTACGGCGCATTTGGTTTTACAAATGGCGTGGAATGGTATGCAACCGAAAAAATCAATGTGCACCAGGCCAGCTCCTTGAACTGGGGCGCCGGCGAAAACCAAATCGACATCATTGCACAGCTGACAACTCTGCTGAAACAGCATCCGGCTTTTCATGATCGAACCGAGTTGGACTTGGTCCAGACTGGAGAAGGCAACCATGTGGCCCTCGTGCGCTACCATCGTCCCACCGGTAAAAAACTGCTGATTCTGGCCAATCTTGATGAAACCGATGCGACCCGGGCCGCCTGGCGTCGTTCCGCCTTTGATCCGGAAAGCGAGCCACTTGTGGATCTACTCACAGGCGAGCGTCTTAACCCCCTGGCGGTCGGTGATGATCCGGCCTGCCTGCTTGAGCCGGCACAGATCCGTTGCCTCTCCACAGACCCGGCTGATCTGGCCCATGTCGAAAAACGGGTATCGACTATCGGTGGAATGGTCCCGCGCATTATCGATCAGCAGCTTCGGGCAAAGGTCTTTGAGGTATTGTGCGTTGACGGCCATCCGGATGTGGGATCATTTGATGTAGTTGCGGAAACCCGTGCCCTCCAGAGGGATCCGGTGGCGTTTTGTCGTCACCAAAATTGCAGTAGTCCGGAACCCCGGGTTGTGGTGTGGCAATGGCCTGAAGACCAGAACCGCGAGGTGATGGTGCCGCCGGACCATTTACTATTGGTCCGGGCGCCGGCAGCCTTCCGAGCCCGAATCGCCGCCGGCAATCATAATTTGCGTCAGGAAGAGAGCCTGCCTGCCGAAGATGGCACCTGGTTCGCATTGTTTTGTCCCCTGCCGGCAACGGCAACGTCGAGTTACCGAGAGCTGTTAATTTCCCTGTTTTTAAGAGATGGTCCCAGACACGCAACAGCCCGCCTTTATTTTCCAGTCGCAACGGACAGTCTTGACATCCCGGTTACCTATCACCGGAGTGACTTGCTGTCGAACCCCCGAATGTTTCTGTCAACCAACGGTCGCGGTGCCATGACCCGGATGCCGGTGGTCTGGGGAATGCTCGAAAGCCGTTACGATGCTCTGCTGGCGGCCAACTGTCATTCGGAATTCCCCGTGAACCGATGGATCATGTTGACCCGGTGTCGTGCTTGGATCGTGTTCCAGGATTATTCTCAGGAAATTCGATTCGATTGTTTCCATACGTTTACGATGGGTGACGACCAGACCGGGTTATGGCGTTTTCACGTTCCTTGCGGCCAGGGCGAACATCTGAGGCTGACGGTGGGCGTTGCCCTGGTACCGGCAGAAAACCGTGTTCGACTCTTTTTTTACCGGCATTCCACCCACGATTATCCCAACCGCCTTGCAGACGATCGAGCCATTCGGTTAATCATTCGACCCGATTTAGAAAATCGATCCTTTCACGAGAGCACTAAGGCGTACACTGGACCGGAAACTGATTGGATTCAGGCAGTTACATGCCAAGCAAATGGCTTTCGGTTTACACCAGACCCGAATCATCACCTGACGGTCCGAATGCCCCACGGTCGGTTTGAATGGGAACCACAATGGCAGTATATGGTTCATAGACCCCGGGAGGCCCAGCGGGGACTCGATCCGGATTCGGATTTGTTCAGCCCGGGATATTTTACCGAAGAACTGCTGGGCGGCCAGGCGGCCACCGTGTTTGCCTCGGTCACGACCGACGCGGAGCCAAATTTCAAACAGGACGATTTGAAGTTTGTAACGATCACCGAGGAACAATTGCACAAGGCTTCGGCGCCATTGACCCTAGAGCAAGCCGCCCGGCGAGCGCTCGACCAGTTTATCATTCACCGGGGATCGTTCAAGACGGTTATAGCGGGATACCCGTGGTTTCTCGATTGGGGACGCGATACCCTGATCGTGTTAAGGGGGTTGGTTGCCGCAGGTCGTTTGACGAATGTTCGCGCCATACTGCATCAATATGGCCAATTTGAAGACAGCGGCACCATGCCGAACATGATCCATGGTCAAAATCTGTCCAATCGGGATACCGCCGATGCGCCCCTCTGGTTTATCGTGGCCTGCAGTGATCTGATGGACCGAGAAAGGTCCCGAGATTTTCTGGATACAACCACCGGCGGCCGAACCATTGGACAGATCGTACGTTCAATTGTCGAATCTTATATCAATGGCACACCGGGCGGTGTAAAAATGGATGAGGCTTCCGGCCTGATATACAGTCCGGCACATTATACCTGGATGGACACGAACCATCCGGCCGGCACACCGCGACAGGGGTATCCCATCGAGATTCAGGCCCTGTGGTCTTTCGCCCTGTCCTTTATGGTCGGAATCGACCCAAGCCCAAGGCACGGGAACTGGCATGACCTGTCGCAAACCGTGCAATCATCCATTCGGTCGCTTTACGGCATCGATCAGCTCGGCTACCTGGTGGACTGCCGGCACGCCGATTCGGGCCAATCAGCATCGGACGCCGAGCCCGACGACGCCCTTCGCCCCAATCAGTTGCTGGCCATCACACTGGGGGCCATTACGGATTTAGAACTGTGCCGGAAGATCCTCTCTGCCTGTGAAACATTGCTGGTTCCGGGTGCCATTCGAAGTTTGGCGGATCGACCGGTCAAACGCCCCTTGCCGATTCGTCACGGGGGTAACCTGCTGAACGATCCCATCCGGCCGTACCAGGGCGAATATATCGGTGACGAAGATACCCGGCGAAAACCAGCCTACCATAACGGTACGGCATGGACTTGGCTGTATCCGAGCTATTGCGAAGCTTGGGCACGGACCTACGGACCCGACGCTGTGCAAACAGCAAAGGCTTGGTTGGGTGCAAGTCAGCGCCTGTTTACCGAGGGATGTGTGGGGCAGATACCCGAGATTCTAGACGGCAATACCCCCCACCGGCAGCGCGGGTGTGATGCGCAGGCCTGGGGGGTTAGTGAGCTGCTTCGGGTCTGGCTTCTGTTGAATGATAAAAAGCAATTGATTTTACATTAAATCTGCGCTTTTCTATAGACGATAGATGGATGGTCTAAAACTTGAGCATAAACGAGTTTGTGCAAGTTTCAGTTACCTATTGGAGGCGCCATGAGCCATTTGCAGATATTTCAAGTCATCCCTTACCTGCCCGACCCGATTTCCTTTCTGGGCGCGCTGGCTAGAAATTACTGGTGGTGCTGGCAGCGAGACGCCTTTGAACTGTTTCGCAGAATCGACCCGAAGTTGTGGAAGGATTCCCGGCACAATCCGATTCTTTTCTTAACCCGAGTTCCCCAGGCCCGCTTTGAAGAGCTTGCCCGGGACAACAGCTTTCTGGCCCAACTTGAGCAGGTTCAGCAGCAATTCGAACAGGACCTGAATCCTGAAACGACCAACCACCGGTCCCGGCTTGGTGACAATGGCACCATTGCTTATTTTTCCATGGAGTTTGGCATTCATGAAAGCCTGCCCCTGTTCGCCGGCGGTCTGGGCGTTTTGGCCGGTGACCACCTCAAGGCGGCTTCGGACATCAAACTGCCGCTGATGGGCATCGGTCTTTTGTATCGTGAGGGCTATTTTAAACAATTTCTCAATCAAGATGGCTGGCAGCAGGAATCCTACCCGGAAACCGAGTTGTTTCACCTACCGGTTCGCCGGGCGAAAGATGTCAATGGCGAAGAGCTTAAGGTAAGTGTTGAAGGACCTGATGGCCCGATTCACGCAACGGTGTGGGAGTTGCGCGTTGGACGCATTCCGCTGTTTTTACTCGATACGAATGTTAAGGAAAATGATGAATCCACACGCAATATTACCGCCCGACTGTATGAAGGGGATCAGAAAATCCGGTTGGCCCAGGAAATGATACTGGGTATCGGGGGAATCCGGGCGCTGACTGCCATGGGAATTCATCCCACGGTCTGTCATATGAATGAAGGACATTCGGCATTTTCAAGCCTTGAGCGGCTGGCCCAGATCATGCGGCACCAGAAGCTGGACTTGAAAACCGCCCTGCAAATTATCCCCCGAACTACTGTCTTTACCACCCACACGCCGGTGTCCGCCGGCCACGACGAATTCCCGGCGGCGCTGGTCAAGCCTTACATTCAGCCCCTGGAAGAGAAACTCAACACCACCGCTGACCACATTCTGTCCTGGGGACAGACCCGGGGAAGCGCATCGGATGCGCCGGTCTCCATGTTCGTGCTCGGGTTGCGCATGGCCCAATACTGTAACGGTGTCAGTCGACTTCACGGCCAGGTTGCCCGGAAAATGTGGTCCCCTGTCTGGCCCAATTTTCCGGTGGACGAGGTGCCCATCTCCCATGTGACCAACGGCATCCATCCGCCCACCTGGATCAGCCATGAAATCTGTGTGCTGTTTGAGCGTCATCTGACGCCCGACTGGCATTTTAGGACTCAACAGCCTGAAATTGTTGATCGAATTGATGATATTTATGAAGATGAACTCTGGCGTGCCCATGAAACCAGCCGCTTCCGTCTGATCCGGAAATGTCGCGAGTTGATGGTCCGGCAACACGGTCAGCGAAATGCGCCAAAGACCATGATGGAGTCCGCCGGTTCCGTTTTGGACCAGGGGGTGCTGACCATCGTGTTTGCCCGCAGGTTTGCTGCTTACAAACGGGCTCATCTGCTGCTGCAGGACCCCGAACGACTCAAAGCCCTGTTGCGCTCAGAGACCAGACCGGTTCAGATTATCTTTGCCGGTAAAGCACACCCCAAGGACCATGATGGCAAACTGCTCATTCAGCAGCTGTACCAGTTTGTCCAGTTGGAAGGCCTGGGCCATCGCATCATTTTTCTGGAAGACTACGACATGCATTTGGCCCGATACCTGATTCAGGGCGCCGATGTGTGGCTGAATACGCCCCGCCGGCCGCTGGAGGCCTGCGGAACCTCGGGCATGAAAGCGGCACTGAATGGCAGTCTGAACGTGAGCATCCTCGATGGGTGGTGGTGTGAAGGGTATTCCGAGAGCCTGGGCTGGCGAATCGGTGACATGGAGGAGTACCAGGATCACACCTACCAGGATTCCGTTGAGGGCCAGGCCCTGTATAATGTCTTGGAAAATGAAGTCATTCCGCTTTTTTATGAGAGAAAAGGCGGTGATACGCCCGAACGGTGGCTTCAAATGATGAAGGCTTCCATGAAAATGGCCTTGGCAGGTTTTAGCGGCCACCGCATGATTGCCGAGTATGAAAACCGATTTTATCTCCCGGCGGCCGCCCAGATGCAGGAATTATCCCGAGACGGGGCCGGGCAGGCCCGGGCGTTGTCTTTTCAAACCGATCGTCTCCACGCCTTGTGGCGCGATATACGGATCGACAGACCGAATCAAACTGCCGAAGGACCCTTTCAGGTGGGTGAACAACTGACCATCGATGTAACCGTTCATCTGGGAGAAATTCTTCCGGAAGAGGTCAATGTGGAGCTCTATTACGGTCGACTCAAGTCCATCGACCAATTGGTTGACGGTCAGGTGGTGATCATGTCGGTAGCGGAAGATTCGGGAAACGGTGCCCATCGATACGCCTGCACCATTGATTGCGAAAATTCCGGACGGTTTGGTTTTATGGCCCGGGTCAGACCCCGTGCGGACAAATGGATACAATCCGAACCCGCTTTTATCACCTGGGCGGATTCGTAATTACGACAGGGGAGGCGATGAACATGGCCAAACCGGTAAAAAAGCCCAGAATACTGATCGTGACGCCGGAGGTTACCTATCTGCCAAACGGCATGGGGAATATGGCCAACTATCTGACGGCAAAGGCCGGGGGGTTGGCGGACGTATCGGCTGCGCTGATCGGCGCGCTTTTTAATCAGGGCGCCGATGTTCATGTGGCCCTGCCCGATTATCGGTCCCTGTTTGCCGAGCATCTGTCGCCGGTTCTGAAAAACGAGCTAAGCGCCATCCGGCAGATTATGCCCGACGACCGGATTCACCTGGCGGAGGATCGGGCCTTTTTTTATGTCAACCGGGTTTACTCGAATTACGAATGGGAGAACGCCAAAATCGCCCTGGCCTTTCAGCGGGAAGTGATCAACCATATTGTTCCGCTGGTTCAGCCGGATCTGATTCACTGCAACGACTGGATGACGGGTCTGGTTCCGGCCATGGCTCGCCAGATGGAAATTCCCTGTCTGTTCACCGTTCATAATATCCATACGGTGCGAAAAACCCTGTCGGATATCGAAGACATCGGAATCGATGCGGCGTCCTTCTGGCGGCATCTTTATTATGGATATGTCCCCTGGTCCTATGAAGAGACACGGGATTTCAATGCGGTCGACTTTTTATGCAGCGGCATCTTCGCCTCGCATTTTGTCAACACGGTCAGTCCCACCTTCCTAACGGAAATTGTCGAGAGTCGCCACCGGTTTGTGGAGCCGCCCATACAGCAGGAGCTTGCCAATAAATACTATTCGGATTGCGCCGTGGGTATCCTGAATGCTCCAGATCCGTCGTTTTCCCCGATTTCCGATCCGGCGCTGGCTCAAAATTATGGTCCGGAGACTCACGTCGCCGGTAAATGCGCAAATAAGTCCTTTTTTCAGGAATACCTTGGCCTGATGAAGGACCCGAACGCCCCGGTCTTTTTCTGGCCTTCGCGTCTCGATACGATCCAGAAGGGTTGCCAGCTTCTGGCCGAAATTCTCTATGCGGTGGTCTCGCGTTACTGGGCGCAGAACCTGCAAATCGTAATCGTTGCAAACGGCGAGTTCAAATCCCATTTCCAGCATATTGTTCAGTTTCACAGGCTCCGTGACCGGGTGGTGATTTGCGATTTTGATGAACGGCTGGCTCGGCTTGCATATGCCATGTCCGATTTTGTGTTGATGCCGTCGTTTTTCGAACCTTGCGGCCTGCCCCAGATGATTGGTTCCCTTTACGGCAGCATGCCGATTGCCCATGATACGGGCGGCCTTCATGACACGGTGGTGCATCTTGATACGGCGCGCAACAAGGGAAACGGGTTTGTGTTTGATGTGGCCGATCCCCATGGGCTCTATTGGGCCATTGAACAGGCAATGGCGTTTTACCAACGCCCGACAGAGGATAAGAAACAACAGATTGAACGGATCATGACCGAAAGCGCTGCGGCCTTTAACCACGATGTGACGGCGCAGCAATATATTAAACTCTATGAAAAGATGCTCAAGCGGCCCCTGATCGTTGCTTGACCCAACCCATTGTCTCTCATGAATCAGCAGCTTATTCAAAACCGCATTGACCAAATGATCGGTCGCGATTCTTACCTTGCGCCCTTTGAGCCCATTATAAAACGGCGACTGGAAAAAATGCTGGAAGCTGAAAACCGGTTGACCGGAAACCGGATGTCCCTGATGGATTTTGCATCTGCGCACGAATACTATGGGTTGCACCGCACCGATGCCGGGTGGGTTTTCCGTGAATGGGCGCCGAATGCAACAGCCATGTATCTGATCGGGGATTTTTCTCACTGGACGGAGCAGGAGGCCTTTGCATTGACGAAGGTGTCGGTTCACGGGGACTGGGAGGTTCGATTTTCGGCCCAGGAGCTTCGGCATAGGGACCTTTACCGGCTGCGCATTCATTGGGCGGGTGGCGTCGGGGATCGTATTCCGGTCTATGCCCGGCGGGTGCACCAGGACTCGGAGACGCTGATTTTCAACGCCCAGGTGTGGCAGCCGGCAACGGCGTTCCGCTGGCGCAACAAGGCGCCGGCTCGGCCGGCGGCACCGCTGATATACGAGGCCCATGTGGGCATGGCCCAGGATAAAGCGGGGATCGGGTCCTATGATGAGTTTACCGACCGGACGCTGCCGCGGATTATCAAAGCCGGGTACAACACCTTACAGCTCATGGCGATCCAGCAGCATCCCTATTACGGGTCATTCGGGTACCACGTGGCCAATTTCTTTGCCGCCTCCGCACGTTTTGGACCCCCCGAAGCCCTGAAACGACTCATCGATACGGCCCATGGGGCCGGGCTGACGGTCCTGGTCGACCTGGTGCACTCCCACGCCGTTTCAAATGAGGTTGAAGGTTTGGCCCGCTTTGACGGCACGGTCTATCAATACTTTCACGAGGGCGGCCGCGGCTATCATTCGGCCTGGGACTCTTTTTGCTTCGATTATGCCAAGCCTCAGGTTCTCCATTTTCTGCTTTCCAATTGCCGTTACTGGCTCGATGCGTTTCGGGTGGACGGCTTTCGCTTTGATGGGGTAACCAGCATGCTTTACACCCATCACGGGCTTGGGAAAGCCTTTACGACCTATGAGGACTATTTCGACCAAACGGTGGACGAGGACGGCCTGGTCTACCTGATGCTGGCCAACAAATTGATTCATGATATCCGGCCGGAGGCGGTGACCATCGCCGAGGATGTGAGTGGGATGCCTGGCCTGGCCGCAGACTTTAACGAGGGGGGCGTCGGGTTTGATTATCGCTACGCCATGGGCGTTGCCGATTACTGGATCAAATTGGTGAAAGCGGTCCGGGATGAAGACTGGTCCATGGGAGATCTATGGCATGAGCTCACCAATCGACGGGCCGATGAAAAGTCTATTAGCTACGCGGAATCCCACGACCAGGCGTTGGTGGGTGACCAGAGTCATATATTCCGACTCATCGGCGCGGATATGTACACCCATATGAAGCGCGGCGATGAAAATCTCCGGGTCGACCGGGGTATGGCCCTGCATAAAATGATGCGGCTTTTGACCCTGGCCACGGCCGGCCACGGATACCTGAATTTCATGGGAAATGAATTTGGCCATCCGGAATGGATCGACTTTCCCAGGGTTGAAAATAACTGGTCCTATCATTATGCCCGTCGCCAGTGGCATCTGGTGGACAATGAGGATTTGAACTACAGGCTGTTGAATCACTTCGATCAACGAATGATTCGGTGTGCGAAAGCTTTTAGACTCTTCCGGAGCCCTTGGCCGTCGCTGTCCCACGTTCATGAGGATGACAAGGTACTTGCCTTCGAACGCTCCGGGCTTTTATTTGTTTTCAACTTTCACCCCACCCGATCCCATGCGGGTTATTCCATATCCGCCCCGCCCGGTGCGTATCAAATGGTTCTCGATACCGATGCATCCCGGTTCGGCGGCCACGGACGACTTGCGTCGAAGCAGCGCCACCAGACACAACCCCGGGAAAATGAATCGCCGAACGAAAGTCGGCTTCAGCTTTACCTTCCCACCCGCACCGCTATTGTACTGGCTCCGGAAAAATCACAGCGATGATGGATGGGCGCCCGACTCATGATGTCGATAAATTGGACGGCAATTATGCGGATAGGATCTCATTTCCTAATATGTGGGGAAGGGCTTCCACTGCATAAAGCGGCAGGGAAAGCACCGAATCGTTGAATGAAACGGGTTGGAGAGCGAATCGTATACCCACTTCAACTTTTTTTTCTTCAATGAAAAGTCTAAGACTTTTCAGGGAGCCTGTTTTTCCGGCTTTAACTTCAATTGGTAGGATATGCTCGCCTTTTTGCCAAAGATAATCCACTTCCGCTGAGCTGCCCTTTTTCTCCCTTACCCAGTAATAGAGGGTTGGTTCTTTGTAATGTTTTTCAAGTGAAAGGAGTTGCTGCCCGATAAATTGTTCGGCAACAAGGCCTTTATATACCGCTATGAGATTTTTCGATAGATAGGTTTCCTTACTGATTCCCATGGCATTTTGTAGAAGTCCGATATCCAGAAAAAGCAGTTTGAATTTTTTTT
>JAFDDL010000588.1 GCA_019310865.1 Deltaproteobacteria bacterium
CTCGCTATTCGTGACCTAACCGAAAAGCCGGTTCAGGGACGATTCAGCGCCCTTGGGAAATGGTTTAATAAATTTCGGCCAATAATGCCTGCTATTCGCCCTATTGCTTTCGCTGCCGTTGCCATATTAATTGTCGGCGGGATATGGTTGAACCAACCTGATAACGTGTCGTCAAAGACATACCGGACCGATATCGGTCAACTAAGAACGGTTCAACTACCGGACGGCTCAACGGTTCAGCTTGATACGGATACAGAGGTTTTTACCTATTATTCCAAAGCGTCACGTCTTATTGAGCTGGTTAAAGGAAGGGCGATCTTCTCCGTGGTACATAACTCGACGAGTCCTTTTACCGTTATTGCGGGGCAAACGGTTGTGCGCGCACTGGGTACCGAATTTGACGTGTTCAAAGAAAACGAGAAGGACATTACAGTCACTGTTTTAGAGGGACGGGTTCAAGTAAGTCAAAACGTGATACTTGATAAAACAATGCCAACACTCGCATTGCATATCAATGAAAAGAATTTCGATCAGCCAAAAGTGACAAGCACCATAAAATCCGGAGAAGAATATAGACCCCCTGTAGAAGTAATTTCATCTGGACAGGAGGTTACCGTTTCTGAAGGCAAATCCACTTATGAAGTAAAAAAGGCCAATATTAAAAATATCGATGAGCGGCGTAATGGAAGATTTTATTTTAAAAATAAGCCGTTAGCCGAGGTTATTCTGGAATTGAACCGGTACTTAGAAACTAAGATCGTCATCGGAGATAAACGCCTCAATAATATCTTGATTACCATTAATTTCAATATAAGCGCTCGGAAATATTTTCTAGAAACACTTCAAAAATCTGTCCCTATAGAGACGCTGAGAAATAACGACGGGCAGATAATTATTTTAAAAGCTGGAACGGTGTTATAAAAAGGGTGCGCGCAAAAATTATTATTTACAAAAAAGCCGCGTCCGTGTCTAAATACACATGGGTGTTTTCATGCCGCCGCAAAATGGACGCCGGATGAGACGGTACCACCTCTCCGGTGAAACATTCCTGAACGGCCTTCGCTTTTCGCTGATCCGGCACCGTACAGATAATGGCGTTTGATTTCATGATTTGTTTGATCGACATGGAGATGGCTTGTTCGGGCACCTCGTCAAGGGAAGAAAACCACCCTTCCGTGAACTGCTGGCGGCGGCAGGCATCATCCAATGCAACGATAATGAAGGGATCTTCCACATCGAAATCCGCCGGTGGATCATTGAAAGCAATATGGCCGTTCTCACCGATGCCGATAAACGAAACATCAATCTCGTGTGCCGCGATTAATTGGTTGAGACGTCGGCATTCGGCCTGAGGGTCGCTCGCATCCCCCCGGATCAGGTGTACTTCGCCCGGATGTACCTGTTGGACGAGTCGCTCTTTTAGATACAGACGAAAGCTTGCCGGATGGGTTTCCGGCAGCCCGATATACTCATCCAGGTGAAACATGGTGGTCTTGGCCCAATCGATTTCGGGATCAGATGCCAGGGCCTTTAAAAAATTGAGTTGTGACGCACCGGTCGCTGCCACAAACGTCGCGTGCCCCTTCTGGGTAATGGCATCTTTGAGAAACTCCGCCGCTTTCTTGGCCGCAATCCGGGCCATCTCCATATCGTTTGGTAATACCGAAATTTTCATTTTTTTATTCCAAAGCTCAAATCGGTCAGGTATTTATAATGTTCGCGCATTTCCGCATGCCCTTCCAGGGTCATTAACGCTTCCAACACATCCACCGCCTGGTCATAGGAGCGGGTCTGGTGACTATCCAGCGTATTCCACAGCAACATGGACTGATCACCGGTTTTGAACGCCAGGAGATTACGCTCCATGTCAAGCCAGTGAGGGAGAATGCACATCAGCATAACCCTCGGCGGCAGGGCGCTCACATGGAGGGGCTGAATCCCTTTCTTGCTCACCACCGCCAACACTTCCACCACCACATTGTCCGGAATGCCTTTTAGGGCGCCCTGGTTGGGAACGTTTACCTGAAACCGCCCCTCGCGATCATTGACCAGTGCATCAATGATGGGGATGATGGCTTCTTTGGATTTTTCTTCGCCGACGGCCTCGGCAATGCTCGATTTGGGATCGTTGGCCGTCGCTTGTATTTTCGCCATCCCGTTTTCCAGCATTTTTTCAAAATACCGGCGGCCTTCCAGAGTGTCCGGGCCGCCCCAAGGCTCACCGAACCAGAACTTCTTGGTCTCCGGATCCGTGTGGAACCACCAATCGCCCCGGTAACCGGTGCATCCGACCGTCGGCCCCGCCCCCACCCGGCGCACCGTATCGCCGATGGGAAACAGACCATACATGCGGTACTGATGTACAGCTGCCCGTGACATATCAATATCGTGCGTACTGGTCGGTTCATGGGTCCGCCAATAGGCTTCGCTTTCGTTCTCGATCCATGTATCGATCAGGGGGTAGGCATCCTTGCCCTGGTACATGAATTGGGAGAGCCAGATATTGTGATTAAACCCGGTCGCTTGCCAGGTCATTTGATCCGGATCGATACCGATGGCCTTCGCAATTTTGTGGGTACCGTAATGGCCATGGCAAAGGCCGCACACCTTTATGTTCGTCTCGCGCGACACGAGTGTCGTACAGTTGAACACGGGGTTGCCCACTTGAAGCAGCCAGGCATCCGGACAAATCTTTTCCATATCCCGCGCCAGGTCCAGGACCATCTTTAATTGATAAAATTCGCCCGGCTGCACCCCGTCGTAGTAGTAACCGTGTTTGGCCGCCACATCGCGCATGGCCCATTCGTGCGCATGTCCTTTGACGTACGCCGTATTGATGACGAAATCGGCATCCTTTAAACATTCGATTCTGTCTTCCGTAGTTTGAAACCTTAACTTGGATCCCATCTCGTTCGCATATCGTGTGGCGAGGGTATGGACAAGATCGAGACGTTCCGGGTCCAGGTCCATAAAACAGACCTGACTGTCGGCAAGTGTCTCGGTCAGGCACAGGTCTCTGACCATCTTTAACGAGAACTGCGCGCTGCCCGCGCCGATGATACTAATTTTGACTGAAGCAGACATATTTTCCTTAGTTTGTCAGCTATTGCCCATTGGTTTTCATAAGCGAATGCCCATTGGTTTTCATAAGCGAATCCAGGTCTCTTGCCCAAGTTATGATCGGAACCGTGGGATGATCGGCAAATCCAGATATGATGGGTATGTGCTGCTGCGCTGAATCCGCCATTTTGCATCCTCGACACCGTCCATGGGTAGAAAGGTGCCCTTGTCCGC
>JAFDDL010000053.1 GCA_019310865.1 Deltaproteobacteria bacterium
TCCAACGCTTCTCCTAATTCCAGACCGTCTTCCAGCAGATCCTCGGGATTTTCTCCCTGGGCTTCGGTATCGAATTCCGGAGGTTGGGTCTCCTCGGTCAGCTCAAGGACATCGCCATCGTCGATGGCGTCATCTTCCTGGTCTACCGGTGAAACCGCCTCGGTCAGTTCGAGGAAATCGTCGTCCTCGGCATCGGGCGCCTGGGAGACGTCCTCCGAAAGCGTCAGGACCGGCTCTGCATCTTGCTCCGCGGTCAGTTCGAGGAAATCGCCGTCATCGGCGTTGGGCAACTGGGAGACCTCTTCTGTCAGATCGATAATATCCTCATCCTCATCGGTGCTTTCGTTAAACCCATCGGCATTGTTTTTTATATCATCCATACCGTGCCCTCCATGTCCTTAGAAACATACATGCATAAGCATGCATAACAATTGAAACCAACCCGTCACAGGCAAGCCCCTATAATTTTTTGGAATTCGTAGCATAGGGGTGGTTGGGTGTCAAGATGCATTTGCGCGCTCTGCCTTGACGAATCGATTGCCTTTTAAAGCGCTTCGGTATAGAAAAATAAATATTATGCGTAGATTTTTCATAGATGGTCAACCCGCAATTGGCACCACCGTCCGGATTTCCGACCGGGAAGCACGCCATATGGTACGGGTTTTGCGCCTGAAGCCGGGGGATACGATTTTGCTCAACAATGAGGCCGGTCTGCAATATACGGCCCGAATCGTTGCGGCCAAGTCCGATTATGTGGAAGCTGTCGTAATGGCCTTGGAAGCCGCCCCGGTTGAATCGATTCTTGATGTCACGGTGGCGCTTGGCTTTTTAAAGGAGAAAAAAATGGACACGCTCGTGCGCCAGCTCACTGAACTGGGCACGACGCGGTTTATGCCGTTTTTTGCTGAACGGTCCATCGCCCGGCCATCTGAAGATCGTTTGGCCGCGCGCTACGAACGCTGGGAGAAAATTGCCCGGGAAGCACTCAAACAATGCCGCGCAAGGCATGTGCCGGTAATACACCCTGCCGTGAGACTGGATGAGGCGATCGCATCGAGCAGGGGCAGTGACTTAAAGATCGTTTTCTGGGAAGAAGCGGTGGATCCGATTCCTGAAAATAGCGGCCTGTCGGCTTCTGGTGGCACGGTCTTTTTGATGTTAGGCCCCGAGGGTGGGTTGAGTCGGCAGGAAGTCCAAGCCGCCAAAGCGGCCGGTTTTACCGTATGCACCCTGGGCCCCCGAATTCTGAGAGCAGAAACGGCAGCGATAACCGCTTGCAGCCTGGTGCAGTATCTGTGGGGGGATTTGCGTTACCGGTCAGTTACCGAACGCCTTTAATTTTGCTTCAATATCAGCAATCCGCTCAATTAGATGCGTTTCTTTTTCGACCAATACCTTGATATACGCGCGATTTTTATATTTACGTTTTTTTCTTCTTTTCTGAAATCCCTTATCGTTATCCAGCGCCTGTTTTTCCTGTAGCAATGCGTGATATTCGGCCATCAGATTTTCCTTCTGGCGGCGTTTTTCGACCTGGGAAGGTTTCGTTGTGGGCATGACCACCGGGGCTGGTCGCACCGGAAATGTTGGTTGGACGGAAGCGGCGGGGTCGCTTTTATAGGATTCATGCACCGTGACGGTCGAACGTTTATCTGCAGGAATTTTAGCGAGATCGTCCGCATAATGGGGCTGGCCACGTTCATCCACGTACCGGTAAATTTCAGCATGTGCCGATCCAACCATCAGCGCCCATACAGCTGCAATACATAGGGTCCATCGTTTCATGTCGCCTCCGCAGGTATCCATTCGGGTTCGCGCATCTCGAACCATTTGGTTCCTCAACTACTTGCATACCGTTCTTTGTGTGTCAAGCACCGGTGCAAATTCCCCTAACAGCCCTAAATTTTTCGGTGTTTGGCCCTATTTTTACAAAATATGAGACATTGCTGGTCCGCTTTTGTTAAATTTCATCTTTCTATTCTGGCAGACAAGATTTATAATAGGTTTTATTTGGATTACACAAACCGAATCGAGGGAGGCTACCATGAATACCACCCGTTTCACTCAAATTTTCACATGCCTGTCAATCAGCATCGCGTTTCTGGTGCTTTCAACGGCGCCGGCAAGCGGTGCGGCAGCATCCAAAATTCTGATCAATATCGTGGAAAAGCAGCCCGTCGCCACATCCATGGGTAGTGGAACACAGGTCAATATTATCAATATGGGCACTCAAACCGCCGCTGAAACCACCACTGCAAATGCCGCGCTTGCAGAAACCATTCTTGCCAAACACCTGATTCAGGCCAAACGCCAGGTGGTTACGTCCGACAGCCTTGGTCCGGGGAAAAAAATATCCGGCCAAGAGGTGGCGGCGGCCAAAACGGGCAATCTTCCAAAGCTTCGGAAGGCAGCGGCGCTGAGCGACGCCCAGGTCATATTCAGCGCCGTCATTCGCACCCAAATCACCACCGGTGAGGTGGTCGGTGTGAACATGAGCACCTCCGTGACGTCCATCTCGTTCAAGCTTGTGTCGACCGCATCGGGCGATATCCTGGAAATCGACAGTAAAACCTACAAAGGCGCTGACCGGTCTCCTGAGTTGGCGACCCACGCCGCTTTTAATCAAATGGGCCGGGAGTTGTCCCAATTGATCGCTGGGAAAATGTCGGCCACTGTTTCCGATTCCGATCAAAACCTCCTGGCGCAGTATAAAAAACAATTTCAATCAAAGAAAAAAAAGCCCATGACCGTTGCAGCCGTTAATAAAACGGCCCCCACTGGGTCAGCAATGGACAAGAAATCGAAAGCCGCTGTCGCCAAACCTAAGATTATCATCATCGAGCCGCCCATGGGCCGTGGATTTAAAACCGTGGAAAAAAGGCGTTCCATCAATGTTGAAGGCCTGGCCGTCGACCCGGTGGGTATCAAATCGATTAAAATTAACGGTAAATCCACCGAGGTGGATGATGAAGGCCGGTTCCGTTATAACATCGATTTGAAACCGGGTGATAACCGGCTCTACATCGTCGTTATGAACGAACTGGGGGTCGTGGCCACGAAGGACATTGTTTTATCGCATCCCGAGGACAACGCGCCGCCTGAAATCATTCTCATGGAGCCCCATGTATCGAGAGGCTTTGCTGTGGTCGTTCGGGAACCGGCTGCAAAGACCAATGTGGTTGGAATGGTAAAAGATGACAGCGAAATTCTCTTTGTCCGCATCAATGGCCGGGATGTAACCTTGTCGGGGGAGGGCCGGTTTTCGGAATCGATCGCATTTAAGCCCGGACAGAATGCCATTGTCATCGATGCCATGGACAAGCAGGGAAACCGTGGCCGAAAAGAATTTTTGCTTGCCGGCGCCGACTCCGGTGCAAAAACGGTCATTCCCCCGCCAAAGGGCCTCAAACCGGCCCTGTGGGGCCTTGCCGTCGGCGTGTCAAAATATGACAGTACCGCTGTCGATTTGAAATATGCCGATCAGGATGCCCTGAGCCTGGCCGAGTTTTTCAAGACCCAAGAAGGCAAACTCTATTCTGAGGTCAATTTCATGACGCTGATCAACGATGAGGTCACGCGCGACAGTGTCATCGAAAATATCTCCGGACACCTGGGAAAAGCCGCTCCGGACGATGTGGTTTTCTTATTCATTGCCGGCCATGGTATCAAACACCGCCAGTCGGGCTCGTATTATTTTGTGCCCCACGACGCTGATTATAAGACGGTCCTTTCCAAGGGGCTGCGTATGTCTGATTTCGAGGAGTCGGTCAACATTCTGTCCCAGAATGTTCGAAAGATTGTCATCGCAATGGATACCTGCCATTCGGGTGCCCTGGATGTGAATATGCGAGCGACCGGAAGCGGTGAGGACCTGGCCAAAACCCTTCGGGAAGCCAGCGGCCGCTATATTCTTGCCGCGTCCAAAGCCGGGGAGGAGTCTCTGGAGGACAAGCGATTTGCATCATCTTCGAAGGTGAGCGGCCACGGGGTTTTCACATACAGTCTCCTGGAAGGCATGTCCGGAAAGGCCAATTATGACAAAGACACCTATATCAGCCTGAACGAACTGTTTCAGTATGTCGCCAAGAAGGTGCCGCGGCTTACGGACGGCCGGCAGCACCCGTATTTTAGAACCGAAGGGACGGATATGCCATTTGTTAAGTTGAAATAGAAATTAAGGAGGTCTGCGTTGAAAGTTATCAAGAAGTTATTCCTAAAAAAACTGCTGGTACTGGGGCTGATGCTGATCGTTACCGGGTGTGTGACACCGTCGGCGCCGCCGCCGGCACCGACCCCACCGCAACCCGTTGCCATCGATTGGAACCAGCTGCCCCAGTCGCCTCAAAATAAGGAGCTGGTGGCTGTCGCAGGCTTTGAGAACAAGAGCACCTATTCAGCCGATAAACTCTGGGATACGTCCTCTCAGCTTCTATCAACCCATCTGCTGCGCTCGCGGTATTTCAGAGTGGTGGAATGGGAAAAGATGAAGCGCTTGTTTGACTGGGACACCCTCAGCAGCGCCGGCTTGGTGAAAAGTCCCGAGAACCTGAAAAAGGCCCAGCGCATTTTATTGTGCGAATATTTTATCACCGGTTCCATTACCTATTTCGATGTCCGGCAACACGCCCAGGTCAGCGCCATGTCCAAGCAAAAAAACATCGACACAACCATCCGTGTGGATCTGCTCTTGCAGGATGCCCGCTCCGGCGAGTATCTGGCCACAGGCAAGGGACAGCATTCTGTCAGCCAGGTTTATACCGGTGGAATGGGCGGCGGACAGACCGGCTCCTGGGACCCGGCAGCAGCGGACAACGCCCTGGATGCGGCCATTGGAAAGGCGCTTATTGAATTGATCACTCAGTTCGGTTCCGGTCGGTGATGGGCATTTGTGGATGGGCACTAGTTGGGGGCGTAAATGGTGTCGGCCTCTATCTGCTCGGCCTTGTTGAGCAGATCACCGAATTCGATTTGGATGGGACCTCGGGGAAGGGTTTTGAGCATTTCATGGACCAGGTAGGCTACCTGTTTTTCTCGGGAGGCCCCCTCGTGGGCAAAGAAATTGAGCAGCATGTTCACCGGGTCGATTTGCCACTGGCGATGGGCCGATCGCCACTGTTCGGTCTGCCAGAGAATCTGGCCGGTGCCACAATGCTGCAGCCAGAGGGAACATGAGACAACCATGGCGTCATAGGTTCCCGAATGAATCGCCGCAGATTGATCCACTCGGCCCCGAAGCACGGCATCGCAATTGAGCTCTCGGGCGAGCCGCTCCAGGGACACGCCGTCGAGTTGGCCGGCCAGTTGGATGCCCAATTGTTTCATGACCGAATTGACCTTGTGAATATCGATCTTTGAATATCCGCGTTCCGTCAACCGAGCGTAAACTTCCTCGTAAAGGGCCTTTTCCACATCGGGTTCCAGGCTCAGATTATCCATGGGAAGAACGGCAATGGTGCGCGGGCGCAGATCGGCAAACCGGGCATGGAGCTGCCACTCCTCTTTCATCGATCGATCCGATTCGGCGCTACCAACGGAAGCCCAAACCAGAAAAATAAAAACGATCGGCATGAAAATAATACGACTCAATCTGCATCGCATTGCGATAGTTCTTCCCCGATTTGACGGTGTTTTAGCGAAATTGCCCAACTGGCTAATATGTAATGTAAAATCATCCATTTCGCGGATATTGATATTGACATATCACCTGGACCATATTAATCAATAGAGAACCTATGCTTAAGATACAGCATACCACACCCGATTCGTCCAGACAACCAGAGCAACGTCATACATGGCTGCCGGTCGCGGCGGTCATAAGCGGATATTGAACTTTTAACTTTTGAAACAGGAGAGTGTATGCGTAATTTTAAAAAATGTTTAGTGGCCCAAGTCTTATCATTTTCAGCGATCGCATTGTTTGTCCTACCTTTAAACGTTTTTGCAGCAGTCGCTACCCAGATCAATCACGAACCGATTCAATTTTTTGTGCCGGAAAAAAGGATCAGCCTGTCCTCCGAGGTCACGGATGCGGCCGGTGTGAACCTTGTCCGATGCTATTTCAAGGCCGTCGGTGAGGCCAACTTCGTATTTGTCGCCATGAAATCCACCGGTGGGGATAAATATGATGGGATTTTACCGGCGCCGAGCAAGAACACCACCGCCATCGAATACCTGTTTCTGGCGGTGAATACTGAGAACAAGATCGTCAAGACCCAATCGTTTATCGTTGAGAAGAAAGACGATGATCAAGCGCCCGCCTGGCAGCAAAGCAGCGGCACCGGCGATATCACCGTGAGTACGGAACTGGCCCAGGCCCCCGCACCACCGGCCGGGTTTTCCGATTCCATTGTGATGGATGTGGTGGAATCTTCGGCGCGCTTTGGTGTTGTGGCCGGCGGCCTCTATGCGGCTTCTGACGTGGCTGCGGCCGCTGCAACCGGGCAAGCGGCTTCCGCTTCCGTATCCAGCGCCACTGCTACCGGTACGACTGCTGCTGGTACGACTGCTGCCGGTACGACTGCTGCCGGCGCGACTGCTGCCGGCGCGACCGCAGCCGGCGCCGCTGCGGCCGGCGTCGGTATGTCGACCTTGGCCATAGTGGGAGTGGGTGCTGCTGTTGCAGCCGGTGCTGCGGTAGCCGTTTCAGAATCCAATGATGACAGCTCTACACATTCCAACGGCGATGGCAACGGTGGTGGTGATCAGGAACCCACAGCGGAATGCAACGAGGCGGTAGTATCAGGCGCCGACGATCCGGAGACCCACATCGTCGAATTGGGGCAATCATCCGGCACCTTTGAATTTTTCTATGATACGGCAGCCCTGGAAGACCAGATAATCGTTCGCTATGAGGGAAGCGTTCTGTTTGACACCGGTTGCGTGGGCGCCACCGGTACGGAAATGCTGACCTATTCCGGAAGCTCCACCCAGGTTGAAGTTGAGATCATTCCCAACTGTGATGGTGGTACGGGGACTTTCTGGGAATTTACGGTTTCATGCCCGCAGTAACAGGGCGGTAAGTCCACTCATGATCTGTTTTTTGGCATCCTTGCGCCGTCGGGCGCCCGTGATGATGCTTGTCATCCTTGTGGCGTCATCGGCGTCCGGTTCCGATGCAGCGGCCACCGGCCCCATGCAAATCGACCTGAAGGGGGCGATTGAAATGGCGTTGGCTGCCAACCGGACCGTGCTGACGTCGGCGAATAATGTTGCCAACCGGGCACTTTCCATGCGATCGGTCGAATCGGATTTTGATCTGAAATTTATCCCCTCGGCCGGTGCCGGTTTTACCGATGATACGGATTCGGCCGGTGTGGGGATCACCGTTTCCAAGAAGGCCAAAATTGGTGCTGACCTGGCCGTATCGCCCAGATTGAACTGGGATGGCGACAATTATTTCAATGAGGCGGCCGTTTCGCTGGAAGTGCCTCTGTTGCGCGGATTCGGCCGGGAAAAAACCCTCGATACGCTCAACGCATCCCGGTTTTCGTTTTCCACTTCAAAAAGAGTGCATTACCTGATCCGGGTGTCCATTGCCGTGCGAACTGTGTCAACTGTTTATGACGTTGTGCGGCAAGAGGCCCTGGTGGTCCTCTATGAAGACCAGGTTCAAAAGCTGCAGGGCCATAGCGAGACTGCCCGGGTAAAGGAAAAAATCGGCATGGCGGATCCAATAGATGTCTACCGTGCCGAAATCCGACTCAAGGACGCCCAGAGCAACCTGTCCTCGGCATTGGAGAGAATGCATAACGCCGTGGATTCGCTCAAGATCCTGGTGGCGCTTCCATTGGAAAGGCCGGTCCGGGTAACGGCGCCACTGTTCTGGACACCGGTGGAAATCGGCCCCGAAAATGCCGTTGAAACCGCGCTGGCCAACCGGGTGGAGTTGATCCAGGCCAAAAAGGAAGTCGTGGAGGCCGATCGGCGCGTTCGCGTTGCCAAACATGACCTGCTGCCCGAGCTCGACCTGGTGGTCGATTATCAGCGAAGGAGTTTGCCCGATGAGCTCGATGACAGCTTTGACCTCGGCGAAGAAAGCTGGCAACTCAGTCTCCAGAGCCAAACGGACCTGACGCGTTCGCGGGAGCGTGCCAATTACCAGCAGCGCCTGAATCAGCTCGCCTCCGCCCGGCTGAATCTGGTATCCCAGAAACAAAACGTTATTCAGGATGTCCGCCAGGAGCTTAACAGCTTACGAAAAACCGAAGAACGAATCCGCATTCGGCAAGCGCAGATTCGGCAGGCCGAGGGAAAGCTTGAATTGGCCCGTGTTAAATTCAACCATGGCATTGCTGACAACTTTGACGTCATCGAAGCCGAGACCGAACTTCAGCAGGCCCAGGCCAATCTGATCGGTTCCACCAGTGACCATATTATTGGTACCTATCAGATGCGCGCCGCCCTTGGCACGCTAATTGAGAGATAAGGCAATGTTTTTTAAACAGCTTGAAAAACAAAAATATCTCTATGTGATGGTCGTGCTGATTGCCATAACCGTTATTGCATCCGCCATGCTCCTGCCTCGATCAGACGCGGGCCGGGATGAATACCTGCTGGCAACGGCCGTCAAGACCGATTTTGACGTCAAGGTTCACACCGTCGGGGTGCTCGATGCGTCAAGATCCCATATGGTCTCCTCCTCCATTAAGGGCGACAAGGCCAAAATAATCCACATCGTGGAAGACGGTGCCAAAGTCACGCAGGATCAAATTCTGGCGAGGCTGGACCCCATGCCCTTTGAAAATGAAATGAATCGACTGGTGGGAGAGGTCAGCAGCTTGGAAGCGGCCGTTGAAGCGGCAGAGCAGCTCCTGGAGTGGGAAAAAAACCAGGTGGAACGTGAAATCCGCACCGCTGAGTTCAATTTGAAGGTGGCGAAACTGGAGCTTGGCAGATTAAAGAAAGGTGACGGACCGCTGCAGAAGCTGCAATACCAGGAAGAACGAAACAAAGCAAAAGACGCTTTTGGCAGGTACCGGGCCTATATTCTCGATCTGGAGAAATTAAGTCAAAAAGGGTATGCCAACCCCACGGAAATTGCCCTGGCTAAAAAGCGGGCCACGGAACTCCAAGAACAATTTCAAAACGCCGATCGCAAGTATCGAAACTATACCGAACATGTACTGCCCGCACTCATTGAAACCGCCAATGCCAAACTCGAAAACGCCCACCTTGCCCTGGATCAGACCCGCCAGGGAAGTGTGTTCAAAGTGGCCAAGTCCGTCTCGTCCTTGAAAGAGATTCGGGGCAAGAATCAAACAGCCCGGGCCGCTTTGAAACAGGCCCAGGTCCAGCTCGAAAAAACCGTTATCCGAGCCCCGATATCCGGTATCGCCATTCTTTACGAAACATTTCGCGATGGTTTGAAAAGAAAGCCCCGGGTCGGGGACCGGGTCTGGCAGAACCAAACCCTTCTTTATCTGCCGGACATTACCTCCATGATCGTCAAAACACAGGTACGGGAAATCGATCTACACAAACTGTTTCTGGGTCAGATCTGCAGCGTCAGTGTGGATGCCTTCCCGCAGACGGTCTACGAGGGGAAGGTGACCTTCATCGGCATTCTGGCCGCCAAGCGATTTGAAAGATCGGCGGGGGAAAAATATTTCCAGATAACCGTCATGCTCCGGGATGAGGACCTGAAGCTTCGGCCGGGTATGACAGCCCGGCTATCGATTCTCACCGACCAGGTGGCCCAGGCGCTCACGGTGCCGGTTCAAGCGGTCTTCAGCGAGGACCACCGGAAATACTGTTACAGTCTGAAGGATAGCCGCTTTATAAAGACGCCGGTACGGATCGGAAAGCAAAACGAGGACATAATCGAAATTTTGGGCGGCCTGAAACCCGGCGACCAGGTCAGTGTTGTAAAACCAGCCCCCGATCAAACCGCGTGATATCCCGCCATGAGCCAACTGTTAATCCATGCAACACAGCTGATCAAAGAATTTCAAATCGGCGACCGGCGACTTCCGGTTCTCAACAGAATCGACCTGTCCATTGCCAATGGGTCGTTTACGGCCGTAATGGGCCCGTCCGGGTCGGGCAAATCAACCTTGATGTACATTCTCGGCTGTCTGGATCGCCCGACTTCCGGCACTTACCGGCTCGATGGAAGGGATGTGCTTGCTGCATCGGACAGGGATCTGTCGAAAATTCGCGGACAGGATATTGGTTTTGTGTTTCAATCGTTCAATTTGATTCCCGCGCTTACGGTCTTTGAGAATGTAGAGCTGCCCTTTCATTACTCGACCACATCGCCCGGCGATGTCAGTACCCGGGTCATGGCGGCAATCGAGCAGGTGGGGCTTTCGGAGCGAAGGGACCACCGGCCGGCCCAATTGTCCGGCGGTGAAATGCAGCGCGCAGCCATTGCCCGGGCGGTGGTCACGCGGCCGAAGATCATCCTGGCTGATGAGCCGACCGGGAATCTGGACTCTGACACAGGCAGGGAGATTCTCGAATTGTTCAGCAAACTCCACCGCGAGGGTGCCACCATCATTTTGGTGACACACGATCATGAGGTGGCGTCCCATACGCAAAAACGGATACAACTAAAAGATGGTCGAATCGTTTCCACTCAATCAACAAATTAAGGGCCAGCTTCAAATGGCGGTGCGTTCGCTGCTTCAGCATAAGCTGCGGACTTTGCTGAGCATGTTGGGAGTGATTTTCGGCGTCATGGCCGTGTTTGCCATGATTGCCATCGGCCAGGGTGCCAAAAAACATGTAGTGGACCAGATCGAGCAGCTCGGCGTCAAGAACATATATGTTAAATCGATCCCCCTGACCGAAGCGCAGTTGATAAAGGCCCGGGAACGGCACTCGCGTGGACTGAATGAATCGGATATGCGCCGAATCCAGCGGGCATGCCGGCAGGTACAGTCGATATCCGCCTTAAAAGAACTCAGTGTGTCGATCCAGTCGCTGGGAAAAGAGGTGACGCCCCAGGTGGTGGCCTGCACGGTCAATTATGTCCAGATGCAAAACCTTCGTCTGGCTTCCGGACGCTTCATCGCGGACCAGGATCTGGCCAAACGAAACCAGGTTTGCGTTCTGGGATCCCAGACGGCAGCCTGGCTGGGGTCCGACGGACGCGTTGACCGATTGATCCGCATTGAAGACCAGCTGTTCAAGGTCATCGGTTTGCTAAAAAGAATTGATCAGAAGGCTGCCGAGACATCTGCTGTTTCCATTCGAAATTTCAACGAAATGGTGTTTCTTCCCTTGGGTGCGGAAAGCGCCTTGGCCACTCGGAGCCGCCGGAAAACCAAACCTCATTCGGACCTGACGGAAATCGTAGTCGCCATCGACCTGGCCCGGCATGTTCGCCCGGCCGGGCGAATAATTCAAAGAATTCTGGAGGCCGCCCACCACAACGTCCTGGATTACCAACTGATCATCCCCCAAGAGCTGTTGGCCCGCGCGAAAAAAACCCAGCGGACCTTTAATTTCGTACTGGGCGCAATTGCCAGTGTTTCGCTCCTGGTGGGGGGTATCGGCATCATGAATATCATGCTGGCCACCGTGTTGGAACGAACCCTGGAGATCGGTATTCGTCGGGCCGTGGGTGCGAGCCGGTTTCATATCGTCCTGCAATTTCTGACGGAATCGGTTATCTTGACCTGCTGCGGGGGGATCGTCGGACTGGTGGCCGGTTTTGGTGCCATCTGGGCCATTGCGGCCATGGGCGGATGGCAAACGCTGATAACTCTGTGGGCAATCATGTTGCCGCTTGTCATGTCACTATTGGTCGGGATCTTTTTCGGCCTGTATCCGGCTTACACCGCTGCAAAGATGGACCCCATTGCGGCCCTTCGGGCGGAGTGACGGTGAGGGGCTCTATGTGGAATACGCTGATGATTCTGTTGATAACAAAGATTCGAAAAGATTCGTTAAATTTGTATTAATTTCAGGCAGCTAATTCGCATCAATCTCTTATGCGAATCCTATCTCTAAAAATGCTTGACAGGTAATTTTAATTTGGTGTATATGCATTGCCACTTTTTCAAATTCAGGCCGCAGCAGATTGCCTGATCCAAGCCGAGGTAGCTCAGTCGGTAGAGCAGGGGACTGAAAATCCCCGTGTCGGCAGTTCGATTCTGTCCCTCGGCATCTGTAATATCAAGGGTTTATGGAAATTGCCATAATCCCTTTTTTGTTTAGCGGACTTCCTCTCCCCACCCTCTCCCCACTTGGTGAGGTTTTCATAATGCTATCGTCGTCGATAAATTAAACGATTCACTCATGCCCCACCCACTATATATGGGTAGAGCACACCCGCCGATTTATCCCCCG
>JAFDDL010000589.1 GCA_019310865.1 Deltaproteobacteria bacterium
ATCCCGGTGAAAAAGTGCCATGAGAGCCCAAATGGCCCCATTGGCCGAAGCCATGTGAAAGGCCTGGGAGGCGCCCACGGTGGTGGGCGGGTCTTCCGGAAAACCCATCGTATAAAGAACACCACTGACGGCCATTGCCACCAGGTCCGATGACGTAAAATCCCTGTAAGGCCCGCTTTGCCCAAAGCCCGTAATGGAGACCAGGATGAGGCTTGAATTGATCTTCTTTAAAACGGGGTATCCCAGGCCCATAGAATGCAGATGGCCCGGCGGGAAGGTTTCGACCATGATGTCAGCGGTTTTGATCAGTTTTTTAAAGAGACGTTTTCCTTCTTCGGTTTCAAGATTCAGCGTGACACTTCTCTTGTTGGTGTTGAAATGAAAGTGAAACAGTGACTTTTCCGGGTGAGGATCGTCGTGATAAAAGGGACCGATCCGTCTGACCGAATCCCCGCCGGGCGGCTCGATCCGAATCACATCCGCTCCCAGGTCAGCCAGCAGCTTCGTGCAATACAGCCCGCTGGGACCGGCCAGATCCAATACCCGAATGTCGCTTAACGCCTTGTCACTGTTCATCTGTCTGCCTCATTTCATAAAATCGTGAAACGATTTCATTCAAATGCCCCGTCCACATAACACTGGTTTATCTCCTCTTCCGACATCCCGAGAATTTCTTTGAACACATCTTCATTGTCCTGGCCCATTATGGGTGCGGCACGACGGACGCTTCCGGGGGTATCGGAAAAACCGATGACGGCATTTTCGCAGTAGGCCTTTCCATCGGGATGATCCAGTTCGATGTAATACTTTTTGGCCCTAAACTGTTCATCACGAGTGAGCAGGTCCTCTCCTGTTTCCACCACGCCCGCTGCAAGGCCCTTTGCCTGCATTTTCTTCATCACTTCCCAGGCGCGCATCTCGTGGGTCCATTCCTCGATCAGCCGATCCAGCTCAGCTTCGTTTTCCTTGCGTTCGGACAGGGTCGAAAACCGTGTTTGCCGGCTCCAGGAAGGGCTACCGATCACCTCGCAAAAGGCCTTCCACTGCGCTTCTGTGAAAACGGCGATGGCAACCCACCGGTCATCGCCTCTGCAGCGATACACACCGTGGGGGGCCGCATCGGGCCGTCTGTTTCCCTGGGCCTTGCCTATACGGCCATTGACCGTGTAGTCCAGAACGGTTGTCTCCATCCAGCCCAGACTGCTTTCCAGTTGCGCCAAGTCGATATACTGGCCCTTTCCGGTAAGATGTCTGTAGCGAAGTGCCGCCAGAATGGCCACTGTTGCGTGGGTGGGGTTGTGCCCCATGTCGGGAAGGGCCGTGGGGATCCCAAGGGCCCGGCCGGGCTGGCCCGAAATAAAATCAAGACCCATCGCTGCCTGAAGTCCGTTGCCATAGGCAGCAAAATCTTTTCGGGGTCCGCTGCTGCCGAACGCCGGCATGCTCAGCATGATAATGTCCGGCTTGACCTTTACCAGTTCGTCGTAACCCAGACCGAATTTCTCCATGGAACCGGCAGAGAAGTTGTCACACACCACATCACTAACGGAGATCAATCGCCTGGCGACCTCAATCCCTTTCGGATTTTTAAGATTCAGGGTGATACACAACTTGTCGCAGTTAAAATTGGTGAACAGGGCCCCCCTCTGAATTTTTCCATCCACGACAGCGGCGCCGCCCGGTACATACCGGGACCAGTCGAGCCGTGTAGCGCTCTCCACGCGGATAACTTCAGCCCCGTAGTTGGCAAAATATCTTCCCACCCAGGGTCCGGCCTGAACCCAGGTAAAGTCCGCGAATCGAATCCCGTCCAATGGCATACGTCTTTTGGCACTCGTCATATGATGGTCGCCTTATCCCGGCGGTAGCCGTACTTTTCAAACGGTTTATCACGGAAATCCAGCGCCGCTCTCATGCCTTTTTCCTTCATGATGGCGTAAAACTCCTTTTCGATCTCGTTTCCGGCAAGGTGAACGAGGGTATTGGTTTCCGCGCCATGCCAATCCATCTCCCTCACACCCATGCGGTTCATGGCAAACTTCAGATCAGCCTTGATCAGAATCCGTCCGGTACAACCTTGTTGATAGCGTCTAACCGGTAGAGCTCATGGGCCCCAATATTCCACCCCGAACATAGAATCTCAAATGCCTTCGCATAGCCCAAAGACAGCACCAGCGATCCGGCACCGCCCCCGGATACCCGGGCGATTTCGAATCCGAGAAAGGCATTTTCCCCCATGACAATAATATCATGGTCCAGGACAAACCCGGCGCCGGCGGCAAGGGCAGCCCCCTGGACACCGGCTATTAATGGTTTGGTGACATCCCTCACCCGGTTGATGCCTTTTCGCGGATCGTTGAGTTTTCGCCACTCCACCGAGGTCATCTCAAGCTTTTTGCCCTTTTTCCATGATTGTTTCTTAGAAAGCTTGCCGATGTCGTGCCCGGCGGCAAAATGCTTGCCCGTCGCCAGGTTCACGGCTACCTTGGCGTCATCGTCTCTTTCAAACCGCTTCATGGCATCCAGAAATTCTCGCTCAAATTGAGGCCCGATCACGTTGCGCTTTTCGGACTCGCTGTGGATGATACGGGTGACCGGGCCCGGTTCGTAAATGATGGTTTCATATTCGGACATGGCAAGTTCTCCTGTTTATTTATCTTCGTTTTCAGCTGTCTTTCCCGGTGCCCATCTTTTGAGTGTCTCCGGGACTTTAACTCGCATGGGCTTGGGCCAGTACTCCGGTATAAACTGCTCTTTGCCGTAGTTGGGGTTCTGGTTGCACCGCATGCTGCCCATACCGCTCCTGATGCCCATGATCATGCAGTAGTTATCTTTTTTGCATCGAGTGATCTCATCGATCCGGCCTTCTTTTACCTTATTGGGCCACTGCGGATCGGCAAGGGACTGTCTGCCCATGGCCACCATATCGGTTTCACCCGCTTCAACCGCCTTTGCCGCAACCGCCGGGGTGTGAAGACCCACCGTGATCACCGGAATGCTGATCACCTCCTTGAGCTTTTTCCCCTGGGCTTCCAGGAGCGGCAGATTGTCCGGCTCCGGCCAGGTCATATGCATTGGGTCATCGTACCCGGATCCGTTGGAAAGGCTGATGGCATCGGCCCCGGCCTCTTCGCACCAGATACAGATTTGCCGTACATCGTCGGCGCTTAACCCGCCTTCGTGGTATTCTCTTCCACTAAGCCTCACTACAATGGGAACCGCATCGCCGAAATTTTCCTTACACTTTGTCAACAGTTCCAGGAGATACCGCGCCCGATTTCTCAATGATCCCCCATACTCGTCCTTTCGCTGGTTGCTGCGGGGAGATAAAAACTGATGAAGCAGATAGCCGTGAGGCGCATGAATCTCGATGCCGTCAAATCCGGCCCGGATCGTCCACTCGGCTCCCCGCACATAGCATCTTTCCTCCTCTTTAATCTCGTCAATGGTCATCTCTCGTGGCGGTCGTAAATAATGATTCTGAATTCTGGGTTGGATGAATTTATTCCAGGCTTTATCCTTCTTATCTGAAAAGGGAATGAAATCCTCTGCTTTGAACGGTATGGCCGAGGCCCCTCTTGCACGGGGATTTCCCGTTTGCCTTCCAAATCCGGGGCTCAGCTGGCCGAAGATCTTTGCCCCTACGCCCATGGAATGGATCGATTCCGTAAAATCGGTAAAGTATCCGATATTGAACGGGTTGATATAGGGGACAAACGCATACTCCGCTTTTGACGTTTTGCTGGTGAATATGGAGCCCGTGGTCATTAATCCAAAACCGCCCAGGGCCCGAGCATTGAAACAGCACGTATATTGCAAGGTCGGATGCCCGTCGCGGTCCCCTTGCATGTTCATGGGTGCCACGGCTAACCTGTTTTTGATCTCCAGTGGTCCTATCTTGATCGGTTCAAAAAGACTCTCGTACATTGTTTCCGGCCTCCTTCTGTAATTTGATATTCACTTATCCGTATTCGGGGGCGTAATGTTCAATATCCCGGCCAGGTTCAACCCGGCCCATTTTGCCCTGTCCGCCTCGCTAATGGGCGGAAACCCATAATCGCGCTGCACTTCCTCGCTGATCTGAAGTCTCTCCAGAAATGCGACATCGACAATATTGGCCCCCAAATCCGTCCCCCAGACGATTTTGTCGATCCCCGCCCACATAATGGCTTCGCCCATCATAATCTGGGACTTTTTGCTCAGGCCATGGCAAAAGCCCGGAAGCAGGCTCGTGCCGATATACAAATTGCGATATTTGGACGCGCACAGGTTCAGCGCGTCCGTGAAAGGATACCCCATGTGGTAGGCCAAAATGGTGAGCTCCGGAAAATCCACGCATACATCCTCCAGCAGCCAGGGTGCGCAATATTCCGAGCGGCCGTAGAGCATCCAGCTAAAACCGACATGGACAAACAGGGGGACCCCCAGCTTCTGTATTTTTTCATAGTACGGCCACAGCTCCCTGTTGTTGATGTGCGTGTCATCCGGCGGATAGAACTTAACGGCCTTGAAATTCATCTCTTTTACAAGGTATTCCAGCTCCCAGATGGCTTCCTTCATACCCCGGTAAAGCATGGGGCCGACATTGCACACCCCCACCAGACGATCGGGATACTTTTCCAGCTCCCGGGCCAGCCACCCGTTGGTTGACATCATCCGTGCACCGTACGTGTGGGCAAGGAACGACTCTGGCAAAACACAGGCCATATCGACACCAGTCTCGTCCATCTTTTCGACCAGGGCGTCTCCTGATTCACCTGGCGCGCGTCCAAGACGCCTTTTCTTCTCGGTTTTGATCTTTTCGAGCAACTCCGGGTCTGTTATCCCGTGCACACGCCCACGCCCGACACGACGGCCCATATACCTCAAGGCGTCCTGGCTCCGCTTGTACAGCGGAAAATAGTTGACATCCTCGGCCGATGGGAGCATGTGGCACTCACAATCAAATTTGAACATATCTTCCTCCGATCATGATTATAGGTTTCGCGCAGGAAAGCGAAGAGTCCGAAAATCAGTTCGCAATTGTAAGTGAGGTAACATTTTGCGCGAGCCCTTAATATAAAGCTGATTATTTTAACCAGGAAAACGTATAACCTTCAGGATTGCTTCCCTGTTTCCGGCGG
>JAFDDL010000590.1 GCA_019310865.1 Deltaproteobacteria bacterium
AAAGGTCGGTAAACTGCTTGGCGGAGGGCTTGTGGGGATTGCGCCCTTTGATGAGCGGTGGCTGTACACCCATGGCCTCCAGTTTATTCCCGGCAAAAAGCCACCCCTCAAGGTGGTCCCCATGGAAAATGCGCTGCCTTTCAAACCGAAAAGCATCATCATGGTTGTCGTGGAGATGAATTATGAGGTGGCCAAGCTAAACCCGGGGTATCTGGGCAACGCCTCTCCAAACCAGGGCTATTCCCGCATGGCGGTGGTTGCCCCCTCCCTTGCCAAGTTCATACAGCATTTGGGCTACCGGGCCATTCCCTTCGGTAACGACACCGTGCGCAACGTCCCCATGGCCATTGCCGCAGGACTTGGCGAAGGCAGCCGGATGGGTATGCTGGTAACCGAAAAATTCGGTCCCCGCGTCCGGTTGTGCGGTGTGGCCACCGAAATGGAACTGCCCTTTGACAAGCCGGTCACTTTCGGTGTGACCGAGTTTTGCAAGGTCTGCATGAAGTGCGCGGATAACTGCCCCAGCAGCGCCATCACCAAAGAAAGAGAGCCGAGTATGGACGGACAGCACAACCGTTCAAACTCTGTCGGGATTAAGAAGTGGCATGTGAACGCAGAAAAATGCCTGACCTACTGGGGAAAACTGGGCTGCGGTTGCATGAACTGCATTGCCTGCTGTCCCTACAACAAGCTGGACACCTGGAACCACGATATGGCAAAGATGCTCACGGTGGTTCCCGTTGCCAGAAACATGGTTCGGAGCCTGGACGAGTCCTTTGGATACGGTAAGGTGTTTGATGAAAAAGCAATGAAAGCATTTTGGAAGAAAGGCTAATCAGGGAGGCAAGCGAATATGAAACTTCCGGATCTTTTAATCCTAGTCGGTATCGGTATTCTGCTGTCCATGGCATTCGTATTTTTAAAAACCAAGGCGGGCAGGCTGAACCGATCCAACTGGATGGGGTGGGGCACCGGTGCCGTGGCCATATTATTGGTAGGGTTTTCCCTGGCCTGGGCATATGCGAGCTTGATGGAGGACGAAATCCAGGCGGCCTATATGGGGCTGTTTGTGTTTGGCGGCCCTGGGATTGTCGCCGCCATCGGGGCCTGGCGGCTGATCAAGTCGGCGGCAAGGTAAGCGAAATGGAAACGAATCCCGCATCGAGCCGGGATTGCCACCGGACACAACGGCATAAATCCAGGAAAACAGATCGCCTGTTGGCCGTGTTGGCCATGGGGGGGATCTTTGTTGCCTTCCTTGCGGGCAGCTACCTTTCCGGAACAAAAATTGAGCCGTTCCTGAGCCGGACCATGCCGGAATCCGTAAAATTCCAGAAACTGTCGGCCACGCTCTGGGCGGCCTACCGGAGCGGTTCGTCTGCCGAGCTTGTCGGTTATGTCACCGCGGCCGTGACCAATGGCTATGGCGGTCCCATGCAAGTGGCGGTGGGGGTGGATCTTCAGGGAAAGGTAACGGGGCTGGCCATTGTCGATGAGAAAGAGACGCCCACCTGGATGCAGCGCATTGTAAAGAGCAATCTCGTCGCCTCACTTGTGGGCAAAAGCTACCGCGACCGTTACGAACTGGGAAATGATGTGGACGGTGTCAGTGGCGCTACCTATTCGTCCCGGGCCATCACCGAGGCCGTCCGGATCGCCAACCGGACCATTTCCGACCAGCAGCTGGCGCTTCCGGTGCCGCCGGAGCCTGAACAGAAAATCGTTTTCGGTGTGCAGGAATGCGTGCTGATCGGGCTGTTTGCGCTGGGATTTCTGGGATACCGCCGCGGGTTTCCTTACCGCCGGCAGGTGCGGTGGCTCACCATGATCACCGGTCTTGTGGTGCTCGGATTCATCTATAACAGTCCCCTGACCCTGGCGTTCGTAACGAAGCTCCTGATGGGGTTCTGGCCTGACTGGAAGACGCATCTTTTTATGTACCTGTTGATCGGCGGGTTTTTGTTCTTTCTGGTGATCAACAACCGGAACCCATACTGTTACTGGTTCTGTCCCTTCGGGGCGGCCCAGGAATGTCTCTGTGCCGTCAGCGGATCCAAGGGCCTATACAGAACAAAGCGATATGCAGGGTTGTTCAAGTGGATTCAGCGGGGGCTGGCCTTGCTGGCCATCTTGGTGGGGCTAGTATTCCGCAGCCCCGGTCTGTCTAGCTATGAGGTCTATGGCGGCCTGTTTGATCTTACCGGCTCACCGGTTGAACTCATTCTTCTTGTGCTGGTTCTGGGAACGTCTTTTTTTGTCTTGCGCCCGTGGTGCCGGTACCTTTGCCCGGTTCCGCCCATAGAAGGATTTGTCAGGATGACCCGCACCTGGATCAAGGCGTTGAGGAATAAAACCGTTTGGGATTATACGAAGGTGTTTGCCGATGTCATGACAGAAAAAAAACGTCGTGAAACAAAGAAAAGCACCCTGGCCGAAAAGCTGACTCTGGCCCTGGTTCTCGTCTGTATTTTTTTAATTGTTGTGGAACTGACCGGGAATATCGAGCAACGGCTGGCTTCGAGATCGCCCGTTAAAATCGAGAGGCAACTGAATTGGCAGTCACCCCCGGAAAAGACTGAAGTGCGAACCCTTACCGCCGCATCAGGCATTGATCCGGGTCCATAGGATTTTAATTCTTATGATAATAGACGCTGGACCTCGAACTCTCGACTGTCCAGTGAGGAGAAAAAGACATGGGGATTTTAAGCGGTATTGAAATTTTGTTTTACATTCTGGGTGGGATGACCGTACTTTTTGTAGTTGGGTTTGTCAAATTGAGAAAGGTCTACCTCATTGAATGGAAGACCATGGTCCTTAGCGCGGTTGGCGCCTTTCTGGTACTGTTCACCATCGCCTGGTCGTGCAGTAGCATCCTTGAAGGCGAACCCAAGGCGGCCACCATGGGGTTGCTGATATTCGGTATCCCTGCCCTGGTGATTCTGAGCTTTGCCGTGCGGTTGATCCGGAGTGCTATTGCCAAGGTATAAATAGTGTCGGCAGGCTTTTCCAGTTAATTGTCAATCCGCTTCATTTCCATTGACACTGCAGACGTCCTATAACAATATAGGGCTCGTATCTTTCTCTTATCTTGTCATTGGAAGGATGTCATGCCTCGAAAACCGAC
>JAFDDL010000591.1 GCA_019310865.1 Deltaproteobacteria bacterium
ACAGTCGGTGGGCAGGTAGATATAAAAACCAATGAGGTGTTGGGAAAATACACCCCAGACGAGGCGCTGAGCATCATGCTGGAGGGTACCGGCCTGGTCCATAAATTTACCAGCAAAACAGTGGTATGCATCGTGAAAGACGCGGCCTCGACACTTAAAAACCAACAGGCAAATAAATAGCCGGAAACCTGTGGTGCGAGATACACCGGGCTTGAATCGTAAAGAGTGTTAATCCGGTCTATCAAGATTTGCCATGAAGAAAATCGCATAAGTTTCTACTGATAAATTGGATTGAAAATACAACCTTTTTTCATAAAAATTAAATTAAACACCCCATTTACACCCCCGAAGGAAAGTGCTTATTATAAAGAAGGAAAAGCCATACCCGCTGGAAGGTGGGGACGGAAAGCCACGGGTCTTAGAGGTTCATGGTGACCATACTTTAGGCTGAATATCCGTTTAGACAAGATAGCCGAGCTGCCGAGTGTGACATCGTTAAGGTCGCATAAGGGATTGTTCGGCTTTTTTATTATAGCGCTCCCATCAAAGGTAATCCCATGGAAATAGCCCTCAAATATTGCTTGCCTTGCTCCTGACAGGATGTCATTCGGCCTGACGGAAAGCCAAGGGTCTTGATAGTTCCTGTCGGCTCTAATCCAAGGCACGTGAGCAATGAAAGGAAGTTTGAAATGAAAGCAGGCGTTTTTTTTACGGGAACAGGCCCGATTCTGATTCTAACCACCTATGAATCACTGAATGACCCGAAATTGGTGGAAAAATTGGCGCAAAAAGGAATCAAGAAATACATTGCCTATAGTGTTCCCGAAGATCTCGTGAAAGATCGATATGGAAAGCATTACAATGTGATTCTGGGTGATTTAAAACAGAGCGATGACTTGCGGGTTCTCGATTATGATGGCCACCATGTCTTTTATAGCTTCTCGTTGAAGGAAATGGGCGAACCGGCCTACTATGAAGCCGAATAACGTGGCTCCATCTGGTTGAAACACTTGGGATATCATTATTTCGGTGAGGAAAGATTCTCTTTCCGATATTCAACCCGATCTTTTAGATACCGCCAAAATGAAATACCCAGCCACGCCATGGATCAGGGCTCCTCATCATTCAACCAACGGGTGGCGGTAAAGCGCTACATCGCGCTTTATGAAAACATGCTGAAACGGCCGCTTGTTTTCCATGAACCCATGAGGGCGGCGTCTTAAAAACGGTCAGGCGGTTAACTTTATCGGGAAAGGATACGGACATGAAACTTCATAGATCAGAATATATGTGCAAAAATTGTGGTCATGGCGCCTCCAGGCGGTTCGTTGACGATATTTGTCCCCGGTGTGGGTTGACCGATTGGAGATGCGGGATATGTGGCTATATCATTACAGACACCGTGTCCTGTAAAAAATGTCCGGAATGCGGCGGGACAAAATTAAATTTTACAAATATCACCGCCTACATACCTGATTGGGTGTACAACAGCCATCATGGCGACTTAAAAGAAGCTTTATAACACCGATCATCGTCGTTTTTCATATGAGAAGTCGATTTTGATTGGTATCGGACGAAACTCTTTTATCGAAATCGCTTGATCATAAGTTAACAAAGGCAGATCGCATGAACGTTTCAATGGAACTCGCCAATAAAGACATGCTAAAAAACCAAGTAATCAAAGAGCTTGATAGCTTAACACAGGACCAGCTGGAAAAGCTCCTGATACAGTTGATTGATTGGCGCAATGATAAACGAAGCCATGCCAGAGAGGCGAAGAGCTTTATGGATGTAACCTACTGGGATGATACGGAACAACATGATGGCTATATTAGAAATTTAAGCTCGGGAGGGAGTTTTATCAATTCGGCTGGGGCCTTCTCTTTAGGGCAACACATTACCCTTAAATTTTACCATCCTATTGTGGATGGACCTATTGAGATTGAAGGTGAAATTGTACGAAGGGAAAAACGCGGAATCGGTGTTAAATTCTCAAACAAAATCAAGGAGCTTGCTAAGGGAAGATGATCTGAAAACCGAAAACATTGGGGGAAACCGATGCCTCTGAAAGCAACATTAAGTAGTAAAAATCTGTTGGTCGCACTGGTGGTCGGTGCCGTTATTGCGATCATCGCAGTTGCCGGCATCACCATCTGGCAGCGCAAACAAGCCGAGAAAACGCCTGAAAAGATCGAAGCAATCCAGCCAATACCCATTGAAACGCAACCGGTAATTGAATATCCCGAAGCCACCGATCCAGAGGCGCAATTAACCGAAGCGCGCAAATCGTCCTTGGGAATCGAAAACGGCGTTGATCTGATTGTAAAGGCTGATGAGGCGCTTAAACTCGGTGATGCCATCGTTCCAATGAAGGAAATTTTGGATCGAATTAAATTGAGACAAGGCGAGATCATTGAAAGTGACATCGGGCAACAACTGCTTTCACCTATGGAAGTAGCCCCCCAAAACGCTACACAGAGCGCCTACGGGATATACGTGGTTCAACCCGACGACAATATCTGGAATGTTCACTTTCAATTCCTGCAGGATTATTTTAGAAACCGCGGTATTTCACTATCACCGACCAGTGACGAGGCCACGGTCAACGGCTCAAGTTCCGGGGTGGGCAAACTTCTGAAATTTTCAGAGAAAATGGTCTACATCTACAATGTTCGCGACCGCAAACTGGCCGTGGATCTTGGCCTGATTCATCCGCTGACCAAGGTGGTGGTGTTTGACATGGGGCGCGTTTTTTCCCTTCTGGATCAAATTGATTACGAGCGCGTCAATCGGATAGAGTTCGACGGCGAAATAATCTGGATTCCAGCCAAGCAATAACAACGGGTAAATTTGAGTGCACCGATAAAGAACATAAGCATTGAATTAAATCCATTAATTAATGATCGTCAGAAAGGGGGGGGTAAGGGACATGAGAGTCAAATTAGATCGAATACTCTGTACAACGGATTTTTCAGCTTTCTCCAATTACACCATTCCTTACGGTATTGCTCTGGCCAAGGAGTATGGTTCAAAACTCTTTGTCTGCCACGTTATCGAGCTGCCCTTTGCGGCCATGTACGGGGAAGTGCAGCTTGATCCCATCGAGCAGCAGAACCGCA
>JAFDDL010000592.1 GCA_019310865.1 Deltaproteobacteria bacterium
GCTCTATTTTTTTTTTTTTTAGTTAATATTCGTTAATATTTGACCTTGACGGGCACAATTTTGGCACAGCGTTCAACTCAATTCATATGATTGGTTGTGGGGGCCAACGATTAAAAACTTCAATGTTTCATCTTCGGTTTCAGAACAGTCGACAACCGTTCGTGAGAGTTTAATGCGTCCTGCTTTATCTGTTCTGTGGATCATCCCAAACCATATCATAACTGGCACTTCGCCCTCCGCCGGGATTTGGCTTGAGGATACCTTTTGCTACCAGATCGGCCAGCTCACGTTGAGCCGTGGCCCGACTGACGTGTGCCATGCCGGCGTATTTTCGATTTGTGATCCCGCCTTCAAAACCTCCCGGTCCGGTCTCGAGGAGTCGGTTGATGACCTTGCGTTGCCGATTGTTCAGCTGGGTTTGTGCATGACGTTTCCAGAACCGGGTTTTCTGCATGACGTTTGACAAAAGGTTGTTTGCGTTCAGAATGGCCCGGGTCATGCACATTAAAAACCAGTTAAGCCATTGGGTGATATCACCATCCCCCTTGTTGGTGCGCTCAAGGATTTCGTAATAAGCATCCCGCTCCGCCATGATTTGAGAGGAGAGGCTGTAGCACCGGATTGATAGATTCTCATCTTGAGCAAGTGCCATGTCGGTCAAGGTCCTGGCAATTCTTCCATTGCCGTCCTCGAAAGGGTGTATGGCCACAAACCACAGATGGGCTATGCCGGCCCGGAGGATACCATCCATATCATCACGGCGTTTGTCCCACCAGAAGAGGAATCGTTCCATTTCGCCTTCCAGTCGATCTGCAGGTGGCGCTTCGTAATGGACCCTTTCCCGCCCAATGGGACCGGAGACCACCCGCATCGGCCCTTTCCGGCCATCACGCCATTCCGCAACCTTTATTTTGTTCACACCTGAATAGCCCGTGGGGAACAAGGCTGCATGCCAGCCGAAAAGCCTCTCGGCGGTCAGTTCCTGCTCATGGTTCAGCGTGGCGTCCAGTAACGTCTCCACTATCCCATCGGCCTGCTGGCTCTGAACCGCCGGCAAGCCGCCGGACGGTAGTCCGAGCCGCCTGGCCACCGATGAGCGGACCGCATTAGGGTCCAGGTGCTCCCCTTCGATTTCCGATGTCTTCAATACCTCTTCGACCAGCACTTCGGCCCTTGCCTGCTGCTTAATTCTGAAACCGAGTTCCTGAATTTGTGCCAACAGAGAGCCTTGCAGAAACCGACAGTTGCCCAGGATTGTGATTAAAGCGGCGCTGTCCCATCGAAAGGCCGGCCACGACGGCTGTTGCCAGATATATTGTTCTGCATGAGTCATTTGCGCCCCCTATTCAACTCAATTAGTGAGTTGAATATATAGTCTAATCGACTCACAGTCAACTCTAAAGTGGACCGGCTGGACTGAATTGAAAGGCAACCAGCAGAAGCTGCATTACATTTAGGCAGGTCTGGCACCTAACGCACCGGGATGCGATGAGTTCCTGGGCGACAAACTGTTCCGCCAGTTTACCGCGATAAATTGCTAATAAGTCCTTCTGTTTAATTTCCATATCTACCGCCAAATGATTCAATCTCTGCATCAATCCGATATCAATTAGCGCTGCCTTGAATTTCCGGATATTGGCCATGCTTCCCAACGGCATCCCCGGCTGTTTTACTGATGGGACTTTGTGCAGTACTTTAGCCATACAGAGCAGATCAAACGCTTTTCTGATGGTCGGATTGGAAAAACTGTCAGCAAGCTGTGAGTACATAATTTGATCGCCCACCCTGGCCGCACAACTTGACAGCACTTGATCAAGGCATCGTTTGTCCGCACGGGGTGCATATTTTGCAAAATCTTGCCGGTACGAAACCAGGATTTCGGACTGAACATCAAAAGCCTCCAACATAGATTCGCTGTCGAAATAAGCCTTTACCGCCTCGGGCATTCCACCGACAAAAAAATAAGTTTTTAGTTGTTCGATAAGAACGTTATGGACAAAGTCATCCACTTTGCATGGCGGTTCACTGAGTATGTGACATAGTTGTTCGTGGCCACCCGCCAATAAAAACTCAGCAAAAGTCATTGGATACATATTCAGGAATTGGACGCGACCCACTGGAAATGAAATTTCAGCCAGCGCAAATTCCAAGAGAGATCCTGCCGCAATAACATGAAGGTCGGGCTTTTCTTCATATAAATAACGCAATGCAATGAGTGCACGGGGGCAGGCTTGTATTTCATCAATAAACAACAAGGCCTCCCCGGGCCTAATATGCTGTCGAAATACAATTTCCAGTTGTGACAATACGGCCTTGAAGACATCGCGGATGGGTTGTCGCCAACCGGGCTGGCTGTCACTATTAGATAATGATGAGGAGCGTTGTTTCCAAAAAGATCGTATGTATGGCCCCTGATTGCGATTGTTTCCGTTGACATTGTGCCTATTGTGCGCATATTGTGTGTATAAGAAGGCCGAATGAAAATTATGACAGGGAGCGCAAAATGTCAAAGACAAGGTTGAATATCAGCATAGATAAAGACTTAGCAGAATATGTCAAGCTATATGCACAAGAGAATAGAACCACGACCTCGGAGGTATTCACCCAATTCATCTTGGGACTAAAAAGAAGAAACCTCGGGGACAGTATGGATCTCATTTATGCCAATCCCGATTTTCATAAAGCGGTATTAGACGTAAGGAATCGGCTGCAAGATGGTTCCGCCGAATGGCATAGTTTTGAGGAGGTTTTTGCGGACTGATGGAGGTAAAATTTGAAAAGGCTTTTTTGAAAGCCGTAAAAAAACATGCCGGGATCAAACGTCAAATTGAAGCAAAGGTGAAACAGATCATCAAGCACCCTGTTGAACTTGGGGAGCCGTTGAAAGGAAATTTGCGAGGATTCTATAGTTGTCCGGTTAAACGAAATTTTATCATCATCTATCTGTATTGCCATGTTTGCCGGAAAAAAGGAAATGATGCATTTGTGGCTTGTTCCGACTGTTCTGAAACCGGCGATGAAACATTGAAATTTTTAATCGTTGGCCCCCACGATCAATCATATGAATTAAGGTGACAAGAAAAATGCGAGCTGGTATTCTGTTCTCTCAATA
>JAFDDL010000593.1 GCA_019310865.1 Deltaproteobacteria bacterium
CAGATTGCGGTGTTTATCCAGTGCCGCACGGTTCCAATGCCGGCGATTTGAGCGCGATGACTAGAATCGGCTTAACCCCCATGGAGGCAATTATGGCGGGTACAAAAACAGCCGCCGAAATCTTACATCTCGATGACCGGATCGGTACCATAGAACCTGGAAAGATCGCTGATTTAATCGTTGTCGACGGCAATCCATTAGACGATATTACACTACTTCAGAAGAAAAATAATATTAAAATCGTCATGAAAGCGGGCAAAATTTTTATCAATCGTTTATAAACAGATTGAAAGGAGCGCCTGATGAAAACACGTTGCCCCGCTGATTTGGTTTTGCTCAACGGCAATGTCGTCACGGTAGACAGGACTTTTTCAATTACCGAGGCAGTTGCCATCAGAGATGGCCGAATACTCGCAGTGGGTCCGAGCACGGCAATATCCAGCCTCGTCGATGATCAAACTGAGGTATTGGATCTGAAAGGCCATACTGTGCTGCCCGGCATCGTTGAATCCCATATACATGTGCTGGGCCTGGCAACACTTAAACCACCCCTATGCCTTGATCTCAGTTACCCGAATGTAAAATCGATCCAAGATGTAGTGACGCGTGTCCAGAAGAAAGCTGAATCGCTCCAGCCTGGGGAATGGGTGCGGGGGTATGGTTTCTATGAGAGCAATTTGTCGGAATGTCAGGTTGAAAAAGGTCGCCGGCCGACTCGCTGGGACCTAGATCCGGTCAGTCCAAACAATCCGGTCTGCCTCCTCGACTTTTCCGGTGAACACACGGTATGGGCCAACAGCAAAGCGATAGAATTGGCTGGAATCAATATCAACACCCCGGAGCCGACAGGCGGCACCATTATACGGGATGTAGACACTGGAGAGCCGACCGGCCTGCTGGAGGAAGTCGGGGCATCGGTTCTGGTGCAGCAGATACTTCCTAAATGGAGTGCAGAAGAAAAGCGATCGGGAATCCTGGCAGCGATGAAAATGCTTAATTCTATGGGAGTTACGAGCTTTATCGAGCCGGGGATTGGTCCCAACACCGAAAAGCTTTTCGGTGGGGCTATGGAAAACGATGCGATCAGAATTTTCAATGCCTTGTATCAGGAAGGGAAATTGACGGCCCGGGTTAGTATTCTCCTTACCTTCGGAGAATATCTATCGATGAACGGTCTGAGCCTTGAAAAAATGAAAGCCTATCTGCACGATGTTGCCACGAATACAGGCTTTGGAAACGATTTCTTGAAGATTGGCGGAATCAAGCTTGCTGCAGATAGTTTCTACTTCACCCAAACGTCATGGATGTATGAACCGTACGGAGACGGCGGCACAGGGGCTCTGGTCGTTCAAGGTGTCGATGAAAACGATCGTTACAATGAACTGATCGAGATGATTCGTTATGCATCTAAGCGCCGGTTCCAATTGGGGATCCATGTTACAGGAGACCGGGCCATCGATGCGGTTGTGGACGGATACATTCATGCCCTTTCAGAGGACCCCTGGGATGCCAGGCATTACCTGATCCACGGCCCGTGTGTCACACCGGAATGCGCTCGGCGTATGGCCCAGCATGACATCGGTATCTCTACTAACTCCTTATGCAAGCGGATGATCCATGAGCAGGAAGAAATAGTTCTTGGATCGGATCGGGCATCGCAAGCATGGCCGTATAGGACCCTGGTTGACGCCGGGGTTCATCTGGCGGACGCTTCAGATGCACCGGTGACGCATCCGGACTGGAAACAAGGTGTGGCAGCGTTGATGACTCGAAAATCCGCAGCCGGAAACGTTGCCGGACCGGAAGAGTGCCTAACCGTGGAGGAGGCTATTCGGGCGTGGACCATTGAGGGGGCCTGGCTTGACCACGCAGATCATCTCAAAGGCTCCATTGAGGTCGGCAAACTGGCCGATCTATGTGTGCTGGATCAAAATATCCTGACGGTGGATCCTGAGGAAATCCCTAACATATCAACGTTATTGACCCTGTTAGATGGGAAAATCGTCTTCAATTCAGAACCAGACACACTGCATGTCTGCCGGGGGAAAAAGAGCCTGTAGTTCAGAGGCGGTACACATTACACCTTGGGAATCAGTTCGGCAATTTTATCGGCCAACTTACGGACCATTGCCTCAAATTTGTTTTCGAAAACTTCAAGCGAATCTTCGACTGTGGATGAGTCAAACCCGACACTTCCGGCTACATTTTTTGTATGCGGCAGCAGGATAGGGGCCGCGATGGCAATGAGCCCTTTTATGTATTCTTCTCTGTTCACCGCGTATCCTTTTCGGGCCACTTGCATGAGATCGGCAAATAACTGTGCTTGATCCGTTATGGTGTTTTGCGTTAAGCGTTTCAGGCTCTGCAGTTGTATCATTCGATCCAGCCTTTTCGGAGGCAGGAAAGCAAGAATTGATTTGCCCATAGCGGAACAATACAGCTGGTCGGTCATTAGCGGTTGATTGAAGGTTAATGTGTTTTCAGCTTCGCGGCGGTAGATGAAGTTCAAATTATCCATATGATACATCGCTACGTTAATGGTAATATTGTATTTCAAATGTACCTCATCAACCAGTGGTGCAATGCTTTGTGTAAAATCGTTCAGCTGTAAAATGCGTTGGGCCATCGAAGCGGCAATGGGGCCGAGTTTCACCATCTTTGTCTGGGAATCCTTAATTAAGATTCCAAACTGGGAAAATGTATTTATCAGGCGGTAGACCGATGTAACATTTATCCCTATCTCTTTTGAAATACTTTTGGGACTCCATTCTGTTTGGCCCAATCTGAACAAGTTTAGGATCCGCAAACCATTTGCAAGTGTTTTAGAAAAATATACGGGGGATTTGTCAGTCATCTCAATTTCCATCCTTGTTGTATAATAATTTTTTCCTTATCAGAAAAACATAACCAAAAGCAACACCTAATTTAATTTATGCGGCAAAAGTGCGCAGATAGTTGAATGATGAGAATATTTCACCCTCCTTTTTTCTTGACAAGCCGGAAAAATATCGCTAATATTTCTATATTGTATATATATTTCTTTTATTGAAATTATTGTGGTTTATTAAGTATCGCATCATCTCTTGTCTTGTACACATGTTTACGAC
>JAFDDL010000594.1 GCA_019310865.1 Deltaproteobacteria bacterium
GTTAAACTCTCCAAGATGACAAATTGTTGACGTTTTCAACAGCTATTGACGCCATAATCTAAAAAGCCATTGTTTCTAAAGCACAAACTGTCCGAAGTGTTATAAAGCAACTTATCAAAATTGGTTTGATTGCTGCCGTCACCGCTTCTCTGCGGGAGTTTAAAGGAAAATTTGGACTGGGACCGAATATAATGTCGTTCATTCGAAACGATTCGGGAGGCTTCGTGAGGTACTTTCCAGGGCACCAAATCCAGCAACACTTGACATGCTGGACGTATAAAATAATTTAATAGCTATTAAAATTTTTAATACTGTAAAGGGCAATACATTACCAAATCGCCCTTGAGAAAAGCAGCGCAGTCGTTTCTATTCATTAGATTGACCCAATGGCTATTCTCGTGGAAACGGATTTATATTAGATAGTTGTCAACTGATTTTAAGGCGGATGTGCGGCGCATACTCCCTTTTTTTCAGGCTGGCTCACTTTTCGGCATGAATCTTGTAGTGTTATCCAGCAATACTATTTATATTTTCCAAATAGCCACATTACGAGTTGGAATTAGCAAAGTTTTGGAGAACGCTATGGAAATGCCAAACATGAGAGACCGGACCTCAGGATTTACATTGATCGAGTTGATGATCGTCATTGCAATCATTGCAATCATGATTGTCTTAGCCGTACCCAAGACAAGTAACTGGATAGCCCTGAACCGTTATAACGGAGCCGCACGGGATATTCTATCGACCATGCGAAAGGCCAGACTGGTGGCCGTCGAGGAAAATCGAGAAGTGGTCCTTGCCTTTGATCCGGTAAATGACACATGCCGGGTCTTTGTCGACGACGGCGCCGGCAGCGGGGATCTGGATCTGAACGGTATTCCGGACAACGCGGGCAACTTTATCCAGGACGGCACCGAGCGGACGGTGTCGAACTTCACACTTCCCAATGACGTCGATATGACCGGGGCTGTATTTGACGGCGCCATGGCCTTTCGCTTTGACAGACGCGGTTTTCCCCTGAGTATCCCCAACCCGGCCAATTTGACCGATGGGCTGATCAGGTTGAGAAGCAGTCTCGGTGGGATCAAACAAATTGACCTGCTCAGAAGTGGGCATTCAAGAATACAATGACCCTTTACCGAGGGACGGGAAAGAGCCTATGCGAAAAGAATTGACACATAACGATGGATTCACCCTGATAGAGTTGTTGATCGCCATTGCCATCTTCGGAACCGTCCTGGCCGGTGTGTATGGGGCACTTCAGGGACAATTGAAGTCCCACTACACCCAGCAGGAAACCATGGAGATGCAGCAGAACATACGCGCCTCACTCTATCTGATGACACGTGAACTCAAGATGGCCGGCCTGGACCCCTCGGCAAACGCCGATGCAGACATCCTGACGGCTGACAGCCATACCGTCACGTTCTCCATGGACTTTATCGGCGGCGCGAATGACGGTTTGGACAATGACGGGGATGGGGATGTTGATGAGGGCAATGACGTGTTGAACAACAACGGCACCCTGCGGGACGGCATCACCCAGCTGATCGATGAGCCGGACGAAGACGAGTGGTATGATGGCCGGACGGATGACGATAACGAGGAGATCGCATACATACTGGGAAACGATGCCGACAACGACGGCATCAATGATGGTCTGCCCACGGAAAACAACGACCGGGGGACATGTGATCTGATTCGAATTCGGGATCCGCTGGGGGTTGCGCCGATTCGGGAAATATTGGCCCAGAATATCGATGCACTCAACTTTGTGTATCTGGATGAAAATGGTGCGCCACTCGCAACACCGGTGGCCGACACCAGCCTCATTCGTTCCGTTCAGATTTCCATCGTGGCCCGGTCAGGGCCATGGGTTTCGGATTTGTCGTATACGTTTTTCAACAACCAGGCCTATCAGGATCAACAGGGGGCCGTCTTTTTACCGGCTCAAAACGATAACTTCAGGCGGATGCTGATAACAACCGAGGTCCGGTGCCGGAATCTTGGATTATAAATAGGAAATTCCACTTGGGCATCTATGGACCAAATGAGAGAAAAGGGCGTTTTCAATGAAGACACATGAAAAAAAATTATCCGGAAATAACGACCGCGGGTTTACGCTCATAGAGATCATGTTCGCGTTGGTGATCTTGTCCGTGGGGGTTCTGTCATTAATGAGCATGCAGATATCGACCATTCGTACCAACACCGCTGCGCGCCGGATCACCGAATCCACCAATCAGACTTCGGACCGGTTCGAAAAACTGCTCGCCATCGACTACGAGGATGCCACCGTCGACCCCCTTACGATCACCACGATAATGGATGGAACGTATACCTTGCAGTGGGATGTGTCCGATATCAATCAACCCATCGAGAATGTGAAGACAATCAACGTAACGACATCCTGGACTGAAGCCGGGCGACAGAGGAGTGTTTCATATGTATATTACAAGGCGGATTTGTTCTAAGCGCCGTGGCGGGAAAATCGGTATGATGCCAATGCTTGGCAAAGAGGACGGCTCTGCGCTTGTCATTGCCCTGCTTATTCTGGTCGTGTTGACGCTTGTGGGGCAGATCGCCACCCGAACCAGCACCACCGAAATCCAGATCTCCGCCAACGATAAGCGACATAACATTACCTTTTATGAGGCCGATGGCGCCACAGAGCTTGCCTCGGAACTGCTGGAACAGAACATTGCCTGTCCCATGGGTTTTGTCAACCAGACCCGCGGCGGGCTCCTGCGTGTGGAAAACGGGGCGCTGGCATTCTGGCAAAACGGCGATGACGACGCCACAACGCCTTCGGACACCAATCGGGATTTTTATCTGCCGGTCAATTATGGGGCCTTGCCGCATACGAATGTGACGGTGGGCGGACATAGCGAGTTCGCCCTGGGAAGCGCCATTCAGATGGCTGCCGGCTATGTGGGAAAAGGGAAAGGTTCTGCCGCCAGTGGTACCTATTTGATCTATGACATCGGCACCCAGCGGGTAGGCTTGAATCGCAGCGAATCGATGGTTTGGGTCAAATGGCGCCATATGATCGGAACCGAAGGGACCTGTACACCCTGATTTTGTACAAAAGTTTAACCGGAAGGATT
>JAFDDL010000595.1 GCA_019310865.1 Deltaproteobacteria bacterium
GATCTTGCCGACACCGATTACCGCCAGAGCGTCCTTGTAATTAAGTGTTGAAAAAGCAACGTCCACCAATACATCATGATCCGGTAGATCATCAACGGTTAGTGTTTTATAGACACCTCTTGTTGTTCCGTCCTGACCTTTATCCGCCACGATGGCCTTAATTGTTTCTACCATGGCTCTTATCTCCTCGATCTAATATAATACCGGCTAACCGCATGAACAGATTTTCTAAAGTGCTGCATGGTAAAGCGCGACCATTTCTTCTTTAGTTGCCTTTCTGGGGTTGTTTCCAGGGCTTCCGCTGTTAATTGCATCTTCAGCCATTTTTTCTGCAATGTTTTCAAGCCTATCTTTTTGAACACCTAAATCCCTAAGCCGTGGTATCTGAAGCTGTTTTATCATTTGATTGACAATTTCGGCTCCGGCTTTTGCGGCTTCCATGACAGTCTTTCCTGTCAATGGGACACCAAGGGCTTGCGCAATATCGGCATAACGCTCCGGGGCGCCGATCAGGGAAAAATCCATAATGACGCCCAATAGGGCCGCATTCGAGACCCCATGGGAAATATGGAAATTGGCCCCTATCGGCCGTGACATTCCATGAACAAGTGCCACCGATGCATTGGAAAAAGCAATACCAGCCTGCATGGCACCTAACATAGTCTGCGACCTGGCTTCCAGATCGTCCGGATTCGCCCAGGCCCTCGGCAGGTATTTACCTATCAATCTAATGGCTGACAAGGCCATTAGATTGCTCATGGGTTGTGCTTTGACCGACACATAAGCCTCAATTGCATGGGTTAGGGCATCCAGGCCTGTTGACGCAGTGATCCGGCGCGGCATTTTAAGGGTCAGCATAGGGTCCACCAATGCCACCGTCGGCATTAGAGCAGGACTACCAATCAGCATTTTTACATCCCGATCGGTATCCGTAATGATGGTAACCTGCGTAACCTCACTGCCGGTGCCGGCTGTCGTAGGAACCGCGATCAGTGGTAAGCCTGGCTTCTGAATCTTGTCCATCCCCATGTAATCTTCAATATTGCCTGGATTTGTCGCCATGATGCTAATTGCCTTGGCCGCATCAATCGGACTACCACCGCCGCAAGTAACGACAACATCACATTTCACCTCTTGAAGCAATTTTAACCCGTTTTCTACATGGATCAATGTCGGTTCCGAATTAACGCCATCGTATATTACAGGCTCAACCCCGGCGTTTTCCAAAGATGTCACTATAGGCTCGGTAGTTCCCATCTCTAACAAAATTCGATCTGTCACCAGAAGGGCTTTTTGTGCCCTTAAACGTTTTGCTTCATGACCGGCGTCATGTGAAGCATTCAATCCATATTTGATTGTAGATGGTACCCGAAATGCGCTCACACCCGTCATGGTCTTTACTCCTTGTAAACCGCACCCTATACGGACGAGCATCGTCTTATCTATCACCGGAGATAACGCTCTTTCGCCTGCGCGATCAATTCATTTCTGGGACATTAATCCGGGCAAACTGAATATCCGCCGCACCCGCCAACGCAACCGGTGGTGCAACAGCAAAAGCAGCCGCAAAATCATGTCCACCTGTTGGAACTAAGCTCTGATAATTCCCAAGATAGAGCAATTTCCCAAATATCAGTGCAGCTTGATTCATATCGAAAGGTTCACTCAATTGAATCTCTGTCCAACTTTCACCGTCATTCTTGGAAACGGCGAAAAACACATGTGTCGTGATTTCCTTGTCGCCCAAAACATTTTCTCTTGTATCATACCACATCACACCGATAGTGCCATCAGGAGCAACTGCGCAGTGAGTGGAAAAAACAAGACCATCCGATTTCGCGACTACTCGTGGAGTCTCCCAACTAGCACCCTCGTCTATTGATCTGGCAATCCATACCTCACCAGTTCCTGTTTCGCCATTGACATCCGGCCCAACTTGATAAAGATCTCCATTCGGGCCGACAGCTAAAGGTCTTTCACCAGCACTTAACGCAAAACCTGATCGGGCTTCAGGATGCGCCGACCAGCGAGAACTAGACTGAACACCAAGTGGACGCGCCTCGGACCAGCTATCCCCACCATTTTTGGAAATTATCGTTTCGTGTTCTGTTGATAAAACGACTGCCCCACTTTTTAGTACCTTTAAATCTGTTACATACTCAATATCTGCTTCATACTCGATCTTGGTTACCTTGACAGGAGTGCCCCACGACAGCCCCGAGTCATCCGATCGTGATACATAGGCATAACCGTCTTCCAGGTGTCCCGGTGATCGATGGATATTACGTGTGGTTGTACACCATGCACAATAAATACGACCGCGGATGTTCGGATCCACTGCCACCTGGGTATTATGCTGGTATTCCCCTTTGGGCGATACAACAACCGGTCCAGCCCACGTCTTACCACCGTCGGTGGAGCGATGTGCGATAACCATGACGTCAAATGTGACTTCCCCAGTCGCACTCCATGTTACCGGGTTTCCTTCCGGTGGTGACATACTCCCGACAACACTGAGGAGATGCATCGTACCATCCGGCTCGACAGCAATACTCTGGTCACCATAACATTCATCTACGCCGCCTGTGCATGAGGACAGTTCCGGGGGTAATACGGCACGCCATGTCATACCATAGTCATCGGATGTAGCGATTGAGACAGCCACGCAATGGTCTTGCATGAAAGCGCAAACAATATTATTGGGTGCATTGGGATTGACGACAATCAGTGCATCTGTTTCTGCATCCGGCGGATAAAAAAACCCCGGTTCACTTTCGAGCCCGCAACTTCCCGCAAAGGGCGATTTTGAAGGCGCCACAAAGTACGGACCTTTCACCACCAATGATGCAGGTTTAAAATTTGGTTCCAAATGCCGAGAGCCCACACAACCGAAAATTCCAAGCAACAGCACACCGACACATGAATATATTGCTACCTTATTTATGATAAAAAGATATTTTTCCATAATCATATTCTTTCAAGGCTATCAATAGGCAACCCGTACAGCTGCCGGCGGATTTGAACAACGCTTTCTCAAGACTAAACCGGCATGTAGTAGGATCGAACTGTCGGTACTTCTTCGCACTCGAATTGAGAGGCCAG
>JAFDDL010000596.1 GCA_019310865.1 Deltaproteobacteria bacterium
ACCGACGCCCTTCGGGATTCCGTTGAGGCTGCCGAAACCCTTGCGGTTCTGGAGGATATTTATTTACCCTATAAACCCAAACGTCGCACCCGGGCTATGATCGCCAAGGAAAAGGGCCTTGAACCTCTGGCGGAAACCATCTTCAAGCAGGAAGGCTGCCGGCCCGAAGCGCTGGCCGCAGACTATCTGGATCCTGAAAAGGGGGTTGAATCGGTTGCCGATGCCCTGGCCGGCGCCCGTGACATCATTGCCGAAATCATCAACGAAGACTCGGAGGCACGATCGGCGCTTCGAGAGCTGTTTTTGACCAAGGGAATCATCCAGAGCACGGTCGCTGCGGAAAAGGAAACCCAGGGCGCCAAGTACCGGGATTATTTTGACTGGAACGAAGCCGCCGCCAAAGCCCCTTCCCACAGGGTTCTGGCCATGCGCCGGGGAGAAAAAGAAGATATATTGAACCTGTCCATGGCGCCGCCGGAAGAAACAGCCATCGCGCTTCTCGAAACACAGTTTGTCACGGGTGGCGGAGAAGACGCCCGGGAAGTCACCGCGGCCGTTCACGATTGCTATCGCAGACTTCTATCACGCTCCATGGAAACAGAGCTTCGGCTGGCCGGCAAGGAAGCTGCGGACACCGAAGCCATTCGGGTATTTGCCGATAACCTACGTCAACTGCTCCTGGCCTCGCCCCTGGGCGCAAAACGGGTCATGGGGATCGATCCGGGCTTTCGCACAGGCTGCAAGGTGGTCTGTCTCGATCGCCAGGGAAAACTCCTGCACAACGACACGGCCTATCTTCACCTGACGGAGAAACAGGACCGGCAAGGCGCTCAGAAAATTCTGGATCTTTGTGAGCGATTCCAGGTTGAAGCCATTGCCATCGGCAACGGTACCGCCGGACGGGAAACCGAGGCGTTTGTCCGGAATCTTTCTATCTCCAACGTTCAGGTGATTCTGGTTAATGAAAGCGGCGCGTCGGTGTACTCCGCCTCAGAGGTGGCCAGAAAGGAATTTCCCGATCATGATGTAACGGTTCGCGGTGCTGTATCCATCGGCCGCCGGTTGATGGATCCGCTGTCGGAACTGGTTAAGATAGATCCCAAGTCCATCGGTGTGGGGCAGTATCAGCACGATGTGGATCAAACCGCCTTGAAGCAGTCCCTGGACGATGTGGTCGTCAGTTGCGTCAACAACGTGGGCGTGGACGTTAACCGCGCCAGCGCCTCCCTGTTGACATATGTTTCAGGGCTGGGACCGCAACTGGCCCATAATATCGTTGGGTTTCGGGATGAAAACGGACCGTTTAATTCCCGAAAGGCACTGAAAAAAGTTCACCGCCTGGGCCCCAAAGCCTATGAACAATGCGCCGGCTTCCTGCGAATCCGCGACGGTAAAATCCCCCTTGATGGCAGCGCCGTCCACCCGGAAAGCTACCACATTGTGGATCAAATGGCCCGGGACCTGGAATGCACCATTGCAGAAATAATGGCATCCGCCGAGCTGCGGAACAAAATCGACCTGCAACGCTACGTAACCGACACCATCGGTATGCCGACTCTGGCGGACATTGTTCAGGAATTGGCAAAACCCGGGCGTGATCCCCGACAGAGCTTCGAGGCATTTGAATTTGCACCGGGAATTTCCAAAATGGCGGACCTGAGTGAGGGGATGCGCCTTCCGGGCATCATTACCAATGTAACCGCATTCGGGGCATTTGTGGACATTGGTGTTCATCAAGACGGCCTGGTACACATCAGCGAACTTGCCGACCGGTTCGTGAAGGATCCGGCCGAGGTGGTCAAAGTGCAACAGCCGGTCAAGGTCACGGTCTTGGGCATCGATCTGGAACGAAAACGGATTTCCCTTTCCATGAAGGCGGCGCCGGGGCAAAAACCGGCACCGCGCCGGAAAAAACAACCCGTTAAAGCGCAGCAGGCAAAACCTGCTCAGCAGAGGGGGGCAAAACCTGTCAAGCGCAAGGATACACCGTTTAACAATCCCTTTGCCGATGCGTTCAATAAAATAGGCAAGTAATTATCGCCGCTGTCGCTGCTGCCGCTGTCCCTGCTGCCGCTATCGCTGCTGCCGCTGTCCCTGCTGCCGCCGGCGCGATTGTTGTTGTCGCTGTTGCTCTTGCTCCTGCTCCTGCTGCTCTCGCTGCTCTTTCTGCTTTTTTTGCAGCTTCTTGAAATCGGGGTCTGTTTTTTTGATGGCCGCTTCGATCTTTTCTTTAATTTCCGGTTCTGTCGCCTGTTTTTTGGCTTGCTTGAGGTTCAGCATCGCCTTTCTCAGATTGCCGATTTCAGCGTAAAAATGCGCCAAGTGGTAGTGGGCGTGGGCCATTTTCCCCTGCTCGCCGTATACCTTGCTCAGCTCATAAATCGCAGGCAGGTGGTTGGGACGATCATTTAAAATTTTCCGGATGCTGCGTTCAGCCTCAGGGGCCATTCCCATGGCCAGTTGGGTCCGTCCCAGAGCCAGCAGGGTTTCCGGAATATCAGGTCCGATACCGGCTGCCGATTTAAGCGTCTTGAGCGCGCTTTCAAACTCACCGTTTTTAAAATAAATGCGCCCCAAATCCGTCAGAAGATACGGATCAAAGGCCTGCTTTTCGAGCGCCTTTTTCAAAAAAGATTTGGCGGCATTCCGATCGCCGGTCCGCTCGGCCAACAGTCCATAGCCCAGATGCGCCGATGCATCACCGGGGTCCTTCTCCAGCAGCGCGTTAAACCGGGCTGCCGCATTGCCCGTGTCGCCATACAGGGCCATGAGGCGGATTTTTGCCCGTTGGAAGTCCTGCACCTGCCGTTTTCGTATAGCTGGATCCACGGGGGTCGGTTTTTCAGACCGGTTACTGATATAGATAATCCGCTCATCAGTACCCGGATGTGTTTTCAAATAATCCGGAATCAAATCACCGTACCATTGGGTTTCTTTAATCTTCTTAAGAACTTTCAGAAGTCCATCTCCGGTATATCCGGAATCATTCAGATATTTAAGCCCGACTTGATCCGCCTGGCGCTCATCGTCACGACTGTACGCCAGTGAAAGCGATTGACCGGCAGCAAGCGAGCCAACCGTGAGGGCACTGGCCACATCGCC
>JAFDDL010000597.1 GCA_019310865.1 Deltaproteobacteria bacterium
AAGGCATATGTCTTGCTCAAGGAAGGCGAATCCAAAGAAACCGTGAGTCCACGGGAAATAATCGAATTTGCAAAGGGCAAGCTGGCGCCGTTTAAGGTGCCAAGATATATTGAGTACGTGGAGAGTTTTCCCACAACCCCTTCCGAAAGAATTGAAAAGCATAAGTTAATCAAGGAAAAGAAAGATTTGAGACTGGATAGTTACGACGGGCTACGGGAAGTCTGGGTAACGGAATCCGTTCTGAATGAAATGAAAGAAGAGAAATAAGTAGGTACCATCCTAGTTATCTCAACCGAAAAAAACGAATCAATAGGGAGAATTGAAAATGGCCGTGGAAATAAGTTCCCCATCTTTGTCGTTAAAGGGAAAAGTGGCGATCATTACCGGCGGTGGAACCGGAATCGGACGTGGGATTGCGCTGGCGTTCGCCGGCGCCGGTGCGGATGTGGTTGTTTGTGGTCGAAGGATAGATCCCCTGGAAGAAGTGGCCGGTGAAATTCAAAAACAGGGAAAGCGGTCTATCGCTATAAAGACCGACGTTTCGAATAAACCGGATGTGGATAATCTGGTCCTCAAGGTGATAGATGAATTCGGGCATGTCGACATCCTGGTGAACAATGCCGCCAACAGCGGGCATGGCCCGTCCATGCTGCATAGTGATGAAGACCGCTGGAACCAGATCATCAATACAAATCTCAAGGGGACCTATTATTTTTGCCGGGCCGTGGCCGAGGGGATGCGCGAGCGCAAGCAGGGAAACATCATCAATATCTCATCCATCGACGGCATGCGGCCACCCACAGGGGGATGCCGCATTTACGGAATTTCAAAAGCGGCAATCAATTACATGACGCGTGGTATGGCTTTGGAGCTGGCCGAATATAACATACGCGTCAACGCTATTTTGCCGGGCGCCGTAAAAACGGATTTTATTATTCAAGATGTCGGAACGGATCCTGCAAACTGGAAAGCACTGGACAGCATCATCCCGCTTGGGCGTGTGGGCCAGCCGGTTGATATTGGTTCGGTTGCTCTTTTTCTGGCGTCTAATGCCGCTAATTATATTACCGGACAGTTACTGGTAGTAGATGCAGGGGTTGCAGACGCGGGAATAAGGGGCGCATAAATAAGGTGATAAGACCCTTTATCAGAAACATCCACACAAAAGCGTGCATAATTAGTTGAGGTATTCTACTATAAGACAGGTAGAATACATTCATTCAAATTTCAAACTTCCGGCTTTGCCGGCTTAGGAGTGTTATATGAACGGAAAAATTCTTGTTGTCGGTGCGACAGGAAATATAGGACGAACTTTGGTTGATGCGTTGGTTGAAAAAGGAGAAAGTATTAAGGCTGCCTCTCATCCGGATGATCCATATCCTCAACAGAACAATGTTGAAGCAGTTCCTTTCGACTTCTATAACCCCGAAACTTTTCCCGCCGCCCTTGAGGGCGTGGACAGGGTTTTTACGATTTGTTTGCCCAAAGAATTGGATTCGGACAAAAACATCAATCCGCTTGTCGACCAGGCAAAGGCCGCCGGGGTGAAACATTTCATTCTCGTCACTGCCATGGGGGTTGAGCATGCCGGAGAAGACTTGGGCTACCGCAGGGCGGAGCTTCACCTCATCGCTTCGGGGATGGATTACACGATACTGCGGCCAGGCGCTTTTACGCAAATGGTCCTCGCTGATTTTATATTGAGGGACATTAAAAACCGAAGCGGTATCTACTTACCGGCAGGCGATGGGAACATTGCCTTTATTGACGCACGTGATATTGCCGCCGTGGCTGCAAAAGCCCTGACCGAAGACGGCCACGTCGGCAAAGAATATACATTGACAGGTGACAAAGCCATCGGATTTTCAGAAGTGGCCAAAATTCTCTCCGGGGTTGCGGGCCGATTGATTGATTATGCAATTATTCCCGAAGATGAACTGCGTGAGAAAATAGAAAAAAAAGGTGGATACCCCGGCCCAATTGAATTTTTAGGGATCATGTTTCAAGCCATGCGGGATAATGAGTTTGCCCAGATAGACCCGACTTTGCCTGAACTATTGGGAAGGGCACCGCTCACTTTTGAACAATTTGCGGAGGACCATAAAATTAATTGGAAATAGAATTGCAAAATCAAGAAAGCAATGGAGTTGCATATGCGAACCAAAGAAGAATATTTTTCCGGTCTAAAAAAAATGGGGCGGAATATCTATTACAAAGGCGAAAGGATCGATCGGGATCATGAGGTACTGGCGCCGTCCATCAACGTGATCAGTCAAACCTTTGATGCCGCGGGTAACCCGGAAATGGCTGAACTGTGCACAGCCACCTCCCATATTACCGGAGAACAGATTAACCGGTTCTGCCACGTGCATCAGTCCACGCAAGATCTGCATAGGAAGCAGGACATGACACGTGCCCTGTGTCGAAAGGTTGGCTATTGTATTGGCCGGTGTATGGGGATTGACGCGATCAACGCGGTAAACGCGGTCTCTTATGAAGCGGATAAGTCCAACAATGGCGAAACTGAGTATTATCAGAATTTTTTAAATTGGCTTGAAAAATTTCAGAAGAACGATCTGGTGGGGTCCTGCGCCCAGACCGACGTTAAAGGCCATCGCATGATGCGCCCGGCCCAACAGCCCGACCCGGATGCATACCTCCATGTCGTGGAAAAAAAGAAAGACGGCATTGTTGTCAGGGGATGCAAGGTTCACATTTCCTTTGCCGCGGTGGCGGATGAAATCGTGGTGGTGCCCACCCGGGCCCTGACGCCGAAAGAAGGCGAATGGGCGGTGGCTTTTGCAGTGCCCGCGGATTACGACGGGGTCAGGCATGTGCTCCATCCCCATAACATGCGAAAACGTGAACATTACCCGCGCGGCATTGAGTTTGGTATCCCCGATTCATATGTTATTTTTGACGATGTGTTCGTCCCCTGGGAGCGGGTTTTCCTCTGCGGTGAACACCAACATGGCGGCATCTGTGCATTGTTGTTTGCACTTTTTCATCGTCACAGCTACTCTGGATGCAAACCGGCCGTGGGAGACATCCTGCTGGGCCTGGCTGCCTTGGCAGCCGAGGTAAACGGCATTGAAAAAGCGT
>JAFDDL010000598.1 GCA_019310865.1 Deltaproteobacteria bacterium
TTGCGGTTTCTTTTGAAAAAAATGAGATGGCCCTTTGTCGGTTGGCACGACCCCAATTTTGGTGTTCGCTTTAACGATTATATGGATGCCATCGAAGAGGCGGTTCCCCCTAATAGCATAAATTTTGTTGCAGAGAGCAGCCTGTCGCTTCTTTCGGAAAATAATGTCATCCGGCTCAAAAAAAACGGTTTTAAAGGCGTCTTGCCGGGAATCGAATCATGGTATGACATGGGTACCAAGTCCGGGACGGGTGCCAAAAAAGGGCGGGAAAAAGTTGAGCAGGTAGCCGATCAGATCAATATGATCCTCCGACATTTGCCCTATGTGCAGGTTAATTTTATCATCGGCCTTGACTGTGATACCGGCCCGGAGCCATTTAATCTGACCAAGCAGTTTCTGGACAAAGCGCCGGGTGCGTTTCCGGCATTTTCCATGCTCACGGCATTCGGTCGCAGTGCACCCCTGAACCTTACCTATCAGCGTGAGGGGCGGGTGATTCCCTTTCCCTTTCATCTTTTGAACAATAACGGGGCCATGAACGTAAAGCCGCGACATTACGCGTGGCCGGAATTTTACGATAATATGATTGATCTGCACGAGCATGCCTTTTCCGTCAGGTCCTTGAAAAACAGGTTTAGCGGCACCAGAGGGTTCGTTCCCAGGATAATGAATATTATTCGTGGTATTTCCTCGGAAGGCTGGCGCAAAACCCGCTACTTCCATGAAGTGCGTCGCCGCCTGGATGAAGATATCCAGATGCGGAACTTTTTTGAGCAGGAGACCCATATCATTCCCCGATTTTTAATCGAACGTATTCAGCGAGGACTGGGTCCGCTGACCAACTGGCTTCCCCAGGGCGCCCTTTACCACGACCATGAAGCCTATCTCAAATTCTCTGAAAATCCGGGCATTACCCATTTGTGCAAGGAAAATTTGTAAAGAAGGTCAACTCCGTGATTTGGACTCATGATATTCTTCCTCTGCATTTACAGCCCAGATGTTTTCCTTTGATTTGATTCCGGATATGATATTATCAACAGCCGTCATTGCCGTTAGCATGGAATGATCTTGATTATTGTATTTATGCATGCCATTTCTTCCGATTAAAAATAAATTCTCGAACCGATTCGTAAAGTCTTTTATTTCCTCAAATTGATCATAGGTTCCGAAATAGGCCGGATAAGCTTTTGGCATTCTTAATACCACATAGTCCAACACATCCTGTTCATCAATAATTTCGATTTTGGACAATTCTTTTATCGCAAATTCAGCAAAGTCATCGTCGTTCTTTGACCATAATTCGTCATCTTCAATGCAAAAGTATTCAAGCCCAATCCATACCTTATCGTTGTCTTTGACCATGTACGGGCTCCAATTATTAAAAATCTGCAGTCTGCCTAACTTGACGTCCTTTTCCTGAATATATATCCAATTATCCGGCACCAAATTTCGCAACGTCGGTATTTTTGTATCGTTTTTTATCTTCAACTTATCTAATAATACTCCAACCGTTATGAAATCTCTGTATTGCAGCCCTTTCGCAATCATATCAACATTTTGCGGAACTTTACCGTTCATACTTGCGACAAGATCTTTGACCGGCATGGTTGAAAATACGTGGGATGACTTATACGTCATGGTTTCGCCGGTCTTTGCATTTGTTACAATTACTTCGCTGATAGAAGAATTTATTCTATTAAGGCCAACAACTTCATGGGTTAAAAACAATTGCCCACCTTTAAGTTGAACGGTTTTTGCGACTGCCTCCCACATCTGACCAGGACCATATTTGGGATAAAGAAATCGCTCGATGAGGCTTGTTTCCGTTTCGTTCTGAGCGACGGTTTCATCCTTCCATGCAATTTGATGGATGGCATGCTGTATCGCTTTGGAAATCGAAAGGCCTTTTATTCTTTGTGCACCCCATTCCGGTTTTATTTGATCGCAGGCAACGCCCCACACCTTTTCAGTGTAATCCTTGAAAAAGGTTTGGTAGAGTTCTTTACCGAATCGATTGATAAAAAAATCCTTCAATGATTTTTCATGCCGAGTCGGAAACAATTTGGCGATAATGTAACTGAAACCGATTTTCAAGATACGAATGATACCCAGATTTGATATAGTTTTCAGATTTAACGAAATCGGGTAATCAAAAAAGCTGCGCAAGTAAAATATTCTGGATAGGCGATGTCGAACGAGCATCACAAGATCGGCGTGCTCCGGATCCGGGCCGTTAGAATTTAGCTCAGAGGTGATTTTATGTTTCGAATAAGCGGTTCCAAGTTCCCTCTCATCTTTCGCCGGTGCACCCTGAATTCGCATTATGTTCAACCACCACGCCATAACGCGGTCTGATTTTGAAAAAAATCGGTGCCCGCCGATATCAATTCGATTTCCCTTGTAATTTACAGATTTCGAGATACCACCGATATCAGATGTTTTTTCAAATATAATCGGCCTAATGTCTGTCCGGTGTGCCAGTTCATAAGCAGCGGTTAACCCTGCCGGACCGGCCCCGATAATGATTGCATGTTTTTCATTTGCTTTATCGATCATCTGTAAAGACTTTTTTCATAAAGTTTATCCAACGTACAGCTAAATACCGTGCCCTGGCCGCAGCCGCTTGTCACGGTACGCTTTGACAACTTCTGTTGCCAGTCAACAATACCGTTACCGTGCTTTGTCACGATGCTTACCGTTTCCCTTTCCCAGTTCACTTCAACAGATTGGATATCTTCAATATTTTCAATCAGGTGCTGGTTACGTAAGAAACCAAGAGCGAGTTCTTCGGGGTGGGTGCCGAGGGTCATGAGTGTGACGACTTCGCGGTCATCAACCTTAATAGTAAGTGGTGATTCACCAGCAATCTGTAGCTGTCGTATGTTGCCAAATTGGTCCACTGCATCCACTTTTCCCTGATACATCTCGGGCATCCGCCGTCATAATATACAGTGATTATATCTTTAGGCCGGCGCATTTTGCCCCCCCCCCCCGGGCCACCCAATCTGTTCTCAGGTTCACATTAAAACATAAAACGGTGTTGGGGACAAACAAGGTGTCAATTACAACAACTATAAATCTGGGGGAAATCGCCTCTAAA
>JAFDDL010000599.1 GCA_019310865.1 Deltaproteobacteria bacterium
ATGGCATGTCACCCGACAATGTTGAACTGCTCTTAGCGCACCCCCTTGTCCTGATCGGATCAGACGGCGCGTCAATGGCGCCGGTGGCCGGCAATTCAGGCATACATCCGCGGAGTTTCGGGACCTTTCCGCGCGTCCTCAGCGAATATGTGCGCACGCGTAATATTATAGACCTTCCGCATGCCATCAGAAAAATGACCAGCATGCCGGCTGACCGAATGGGGCTTGCGGACCGCGGACGCATCGCACGCGGAATGAAGGCGGATATCGTTGTTTTCAATGCCGAAACGGTTCAGGACAAGGCAACCTTTGAGACCCCCACGGATTACCCAACCGGGATCGAGCACGTGATGGTAAATGGCCGCTGGGTCCTTGAATTTGGAAAACATACGGGAAAAACGCCCGGTACTGTCCTTAGGAAGCAAAGTGGATAAAACCGGCGCTGCCAAAGAGGTGCGCGATGTGGAAGAACTTAGCAGAAAGGATTAGGGGGGAAATGGTGCGAATTGAATATCCGATGGGCCGTTTCTGCCGACGGGACAAATATCCCCTATCATAATACGGTGCGTCTCAAGGACGTTGATTATTCAAAGCCCCGTCCTGCCATGATCTATGCACGCAATTCCTGCCGAATTCTTGCTTCCATTCGCATCACTCAAACTATTTGTTGACATAAGGCAGACATGAGCATATATTTATAATATGAAATATTTGAATTGGAATTCCGAAAAAAACGAAATTTTGAAGCGTGAACGCGAGATTACCTTCGAGGAAATAGCTTATCTGATTGAATCAGGGCAGATAATCGGAATTGAGGAAAATCCAAGTCGGCCTAATCAGAAAATGTATATTTTAGAAATTGACAACTACGCCATTATCGTACCATACGTGGAAAATGATAATGAAATATTTCTTAAAACGGCCTTCCCAAGCCGAAAGTACACCAAACGATACGGTTTAAAGGGGGAATGATGAAAAAAGTAAGCAAGAAGGCATTTAAGCCAATTGATCAGGAAGAAAAAGACCTGATGGAATCAATTGAACGTGATGAGTGGCAACCTGTCAAAAATATTGATCAGGAAAAAGAAAAGGCGATGGCAGCGGCCCGAAATACCTTGAAAAAAGAAAAACGTATAAATCTTCGTCTTACTCAAAAGGATTATCATCAAATTCAGATAAAAGCTATTGAAGAAGGCATACCATATCAAACACTCATTTCCAGTCTTGTGCATAAATATCTGAATGGGTCATTGGCTCCAAGATCATAGGAAGGGAACAGAACATATCACTTCAGCAGCGCCTATTTAAGCGATTGGTCTCCATAAGAGGGCTCCAGCAGAACATCTCTCCAATTTCCGCTGACAGCACTAAAGAGCCGATGTTCAATAGGATTCCATTTATAGTGCGTCGCAAATGAATTGATACCAAAAAATACGAATTATTGTGCGCCCAAAAAGCGAAAGGCAACGAAGCCAACCATGCGTTCTCGGCAACGGCGTCTGGAGATGAAGACGAAGCGCGGGAAGCTGAAAGCGCTGAGGGGAAAGATTGATAAAAAGGGGGAAATGGACACCTAACGCCCATCTATTCCATGCTTTATTTCCATCGGATCACTTTTTCAGTAAATACGGTCCATTCTATTTCCTGGGGAAATACATAGCATCGGTGATTTTCTTAAAATCGGAATCCTGAGTCCATATTACGGCATTGAATGCCTTTGCTGTTGCAAGGATAATACTATCTGCCATTGGAAGGCCATTTTCCAGGCTTAGCTTTGAGGCTGCAACCGCGAGCGTGGCTGTTAGATCTATAACCCTTCCTTTCTGCATAGCCGCAGCTGCTAGAAGTGCCTCATTTTCTCCGGTTTCTCGGAGAACGATTTTGAAGACTTCATATATCGTTATTGATGGGACCACAAGCGAGGCCGTATCTTTTAAAGGGGACAGGAAATGCTTTGCATTCGGCTCGTCTGCGAAATATGCAAGCCAACCGGAAGAATCGACAATATTCATAGCCTATCCTTCTCTCTTTTGAATTCCGTATTAATGCCTTTTAGGAATCCGCGAAGCTCGGCTATATCCCGTATAGGAATGTATTCGATTCGTCCGTTATACTCGATAACCTGCATTTTTTGCCCGGGGCGAAGACTTAATGCACTCCTTACGGACTTGGGTATAACGACTTGATATTTTGGTGACACAGTAACTATTTGCATGATCACACCTCCATCGATACAGTTTTGTATTACGATATCAGTATCGATATAGCCTTGTCAATTTTAAAAAACAATTGCTACACCCGGAAGGGTGAGGGATGGGGTAAAATTATTGATAGACTTCACATCTCGCCGAATTTATGATTGTATAGTGTTTATGTCGCGATGAACCAGATTTTCCGCCAGTTCCAGACCGATGAATCCGCCACCGATAATGACCGCCGACTCAGGACTTTGGGTGTCGATAAACGCGGTTATACGATCTGTGTCGGGGATGTTTCGCAGCGTAAAAACGCCATCCAGCTTAACCCCTTCAATGGGCGGCTTGACAGGTTCGGCACCGGGAGACAGAATTAATTTATCATAGCGCTCTTTATACACGTCACTGGTTTTTACATTTTTTATCTCGACCTGCTTGCCCTTCCTATCGATGGAAATGACTTCGGACGACACGCGGATGTCGATATTGTATCTTTGTGAAAATTCTTCCGGCGTGGTTACCAGCAAATCATCTCTGTTTTCTATCACTTGTCCGATATAATACGGCAACCCGCAGTTGGCAAAGGAAATGTACTCCCCTCTCTCCAACAAAACAATTTCCGCTTTTTCATCCAATCTTCTGGCCCTAGCAGCGGCTGTCGCGCCGCCGGCTACGCCGCCTACGATCAAAAGCTTAATCATCATGATTGTATTCTCTGTTTGCCAAGTTCACATTTTACCATGCGGCCAAACACCATAATGGGACCGGTGATCGCCCCCCACACTTCATTGTTGTATAAACCGGCCCCGAAGCCGGCGGCCAGCCTCATTCTGCCGTTGATGCTGTGGTATTTTATTTCCGGGCTCAAGTTTCAGGCCCAGATGGGGTGTTTTCTGTCCCGGGC
>JAFDDL010000600.1 GCA_019310865.1 Deltaproteobacteria bacterium
GAGCATTTGCTTTCTATGCGTCGCCTTGGCCAGACGATTGCCGATGGGCAACTCAAACTCCAATCCCACTGTCCAGTCATTTTCATCATCAAAGGCGATGTCGCCAAAAGCGTCTGAAAGCCTGCCGTCATAACCATTCACGCCGTAATTCATGAACGCATCGAGTTTGGGAAGCCGCTGATGGCGGGCAAGGTCTTCATGAACCTTGGCAATATCCTGATTCTTTCTCGCTTTCTCGATCTCCGGCCGGTTCCCCAGCCCGTTTTTAATGGCCGCGGCACCGTCCACCGTTATGGGATTGGTCTGGGGCGATTCCACGGGAATGATCAAATTGTTCGAATCGATATTTAAATTCGACCAGTTCAGAAGAAACTTCAACTGATCCGTCACTACCCGAACACGTTCCTGGGACCGGAGTACTTCCGTTCGCCTTGCCTCAGCGGCACTTTGTGCGCGTGCAACGTCCAGGGATTTGGATATCCCCTCGTCCATACGGACGACCTCCCGGCGATGGACCTCCTGGGCCATTTCAAGGGTTTTCCGATTAATGTCCACAATTTCCCGATGCATGTACAATCGCCAGTAAATTCGGGAAACCTGAGCCAACGTATCATTCACTGTCTGTTGAAACTCCGCCTCGGAGATGTTCACGTTATTGTTTTGGATCGTTATGGTCGCTTTCTGTTCTTTGGCACCGATGTTTTTCAAAAGCGGCTGCTTCAATTCGAATGCCGGGGCCGTTAGATACCGCGATTCGAAATCAAATGGAACATCGATCTTATCGAACCGCTGGGTTTTCAGAAAAAGAGAAACGGTTCCCCCTGTGGCCAGAAGCTTTTTGATGCCCACCTTGAAACTGGTTTCTTCATCAATGGTTGGATCCAAAAGATCCGATTCGGAATCCAGAATTCGGTCATGGGAAGCGGACAGGAAAAATGATGGGTCATAAACCGATTGCGCGGCTATCAAATCCTCTTTCGCCTGCTTTGGGGTGAAAGCGGAAATTTGAATGTCTTGATTTCCCTGAAGGCTGTAGTACAGGGCATCGCGAAGGGAAAGGCGAACCGCATGAGAATTTTCTAAATACGATTCGTCTGCCTGACCTTCTGATCCATCAGCACTTAAAAGAAAGGGCGATTCGATAAATGAAGACGGCTGCGCGAGTATCGACAACGGCCATAGCCACAGAAATAAAAAGAGATACAAGAGACTGTATCTTACCACTACCCATTCTTTTTTCGAAATAGTGGGGCGATTACCATTAAACAATTTTTTTTCTTTCAGTTCCTGTCGCATTTTTAACCTCTGCTGTGACATTGTCGTTATATTCCAAAAGTCCTTGTTAAACTGATTCAAAAACCTTTACCCGCAAATCCAAGATGTTCGTCCATCCACTTATCCGCGCGCAATACGCCGGTGCGCTGCCGGAGTGCCAACCGCTCAGCACGGTGCTGGGCGAAGTTAAACAGCCATCGGGAAAGTCTTGAGGATATCTCCCGCTTTCTATATTTATAATATCGAGCCGTTATGCTTGAAGCCACGCGGGCGTGCTGTTTTAGCAGCTCATCATCCAGGCTGACAAACGCCTGGGCGCTGCCGGGATCTCCCTGACGGGCGCCTCTGCCGTAAAGCTGACGGTCTATTCTTCCGGCTTCATGACGCTCAGTGGCAATGACATGCAATCCGCCAAGATTCGCCACCGCCTCACCCAGTTTAATATCCGTGCCGCGCCCGGCCATGTTTGTTGCCACCGTAATACAATCTTTTTGCCCGGCTTCTGCTACAATCTCTGCTTCTTGCTCATGCCGCACCGCGTTTAAGACCCGGTGCGCCAGCCCGTCTTGCTTCAGCAGATCGCTCAGATGCTCGCTGGCACGAACGCTGCGCGTACCAATCAAAATCGGCCGCCCTGTTTCATGAACCCGGCGTATCTCCTGGACCACTGCCGCCCATTTTGCTTCCGAATTTAAAAACACATGATCCGGTATTTCATGTCGTATACAGGGCCGGTTTGTGGGAATCACAACCACCGGAAGATGATAGATCCGCCAAAATTCCGTTTTGGCTTCAGATCCGGTCCCGGTCATTCCCGAAAGCTTTCTGTAGAGCCGAAAGAATCTCTGGAAACTGATGCGCGCAAATGTTTCCTTGGGAAGGTTAATTTCAACACCTTCCTTGGCCTCGATGGCCTGATGGATGCCGTTTTGCCAGGATCGGTCCGGCATCAGTCTTCCGGTAAACTCGTCTACGATAAGGACCTTGCCGTCCTCAACGACATATTGTTTGCCCCGTATAAAGAACTCCCGGACCGATAGCGCCTGGACGATAAGCTCCTCCCGGCGCCTGGACCCGACCCAGATTCCCCCGGCTGATTTTACTAGTTCCGCCAGGCGCTCTTTTCCGGTCGACGTCAGATCGATTTCGCGATGTTGCCGGTCAATGGAAAAATCACAAGCAGGGTCCAATTCCCCGGCCCATTTAGCAGCGCGCTCGTAGGCGTTTAGCTGCTCCTGGTTGGGACCATTTCCAGAGATGATCAGGGGTGTCATGGCTTCATCGATCAATACCGAATCCGCCTCGTCCACGATGGCACACTCGAGACCGCGCTGGACCAGCCGGTCACTTCTCAGACCGCTGCCGCCGGCAATTTTCTCAAGAATAGCCGATGCGCTCCCCTGCAGCGAACCAATGACCAGCTGGTCACGCAGAAAATCGGCGGCAACCTCCTTGTTTGTGCAGTAAGTAATGTCGCAATGATAGGCTTGCCTTCGCTGCTCAGGCGGCATGTCTTGCTGAATGTATGCCACATCCAGACCGCAGAAATCGTAAACCGGGGCCATGCTTTCGGCATCACGTTTGGCAAGATAATCGTTGGCCGTCACAACATGGCATCCCCGGCCGCGCCATCCTGCTATAACTGCACACATGGCCGCCGTGAGGGTTTTTCCTTCCCCGGTGGCCATCTCGGCAATAAAACCGGATTCAAGGGAAAGGGCGCCTGCCACTTGAACGGCAAAGGGCTTTAAACCGGTTTTCCTTTCAGTCACTTCCCGAACAAGTGCGATAGCCCGGTCACGATCTTTTACGCTTTCCCGGT
>JAFDDL010000054.1 GCA_019310865.1 Deltaproteobacteria bacterium
GCATTGCTGAAATATCTGGGGATGCCCTTTAAAAAATAGCAGGCGCCCCTAAAAGGTATTCGCAGTCGGTACCACTGGAAATAAGGAGGAAGAGTTGGCAAAAAAATCGCTCAGAATGAAAGCAACGGCAAAACCCAAGTTCGGAGTGAGGGCATACAACCGATGCCCGATTTGTGGCCGGCCCAGAGGTTTTTTACGAAAATTTGGTATTTGCCGGATTTGCTTTCGCGAACTCGCGTCCCAGGGAAAACTACCGGGTATCATCAAGTCGAGTTGGTAAGTTCAGTAGCATGGATGGCGCAGCCAAGTTTAAACATTGGACAAAAAGTGAAATAAAACGGAGTATGCTATGGCCATGAGTGATCCGATTTCGGATATGTTAACCCGGATCAGAAATGCCGGAAAAGCAAAGTTCAGTAGTGTGGACATTCCCGGCTCTAAGTTGAAGGTCGAGGTGGCAAAGGTCCTGAAAAACGAGGGGTATATTAGAAATTATAAATTCCTTAAAGATAACAAGCAGGGTGTTTTGCGCGTATACCTGAAATACAACGAAGATGAGAAATTTGCGATTTACGGGATCGAGCGTGTCAGCAAACCCAGCCGGCGTGTATATCGAAGAGCCAAGGATGTCAAGCCGATTTTAAATGGAATGGGAGTTGCGATTGTGTCTACTTCTCAAGGGATATTGACCGATAAGCAGGCTCGGCAGCAAAAAGTGGGCGGAGAAGTGCTCTGTAAAATTTGGTAGAATGAGGTGAAGGCATGTCGCGAATAGGTAAGAAACCGATTACCATACCGGACAACACAAAGATTACATATAAGGACCGGGTTCTGACCGTGAAAGGAAAGAAGGGCACGCTCGTTCGATCCATTCATCCGGCTGTAGAGCTCGAGATTGAAAAAGATACCCTGAAGGTTTTCCCCTTAAAGCAGGACCGGTCAAGTGTCGCTTTCCAGGGAATGACCCGGAGCCTGATTAACAACATGGTAACCGGCGTATCGCATGGGTTTGAGCGGAAGCTTCAGATTAACGGGATCGGTTACAAGGCTGAAGCAAAGGGTAAGCAGATTATTCTGAGTCTCGGTTACTCCCACCCGATTGAGTTTGATCTTCCGGAAGGTATTTCCGCAGTCGTAGAGAAAAACAATTCCATCAAACTGTCCGGAATTGATAAAGAGGCGGTGGGGCAGACTGCCGCGGCTATTCGACAGTTAAGGCCACCGGAACCGTACAAAGGAAAAGGTGTGAAATATGTCGAAGAGCGGATTCGAAAGAAGGCCGGAAAGACTGGCGCTACTTAAAGGGCTAAGATTTTAATCCGCCGTTGAGGCGGTATAAGGGACCGAATATCATGGGAAGGGAAAACAAAAGCAGGCTCGCAAGGCTGAAAAGGCAAGGCCGTGTCCGCAATAAAATCCTCGGAACGAACGAACGCCCGAGACTGAGCGTTTTTCGCAGTGCCCGGCACATATACGCTCAGATTATCGACGACGACCAGGGCCGGACTTTGGCGGCATGTTCAAGCGTTGAAAAGAAATTCTCACGTTTGGATAAACCGGAAAGCAAATGCCACGCTGCGAATATGGTGGGAAAACTCATTGCCCAACTCGCCAAAGAAAAAGGGATCACGAAAGTCGTTTTTGACCGGAATGGATTTTTATATCACGGACGCGTCAAGGCTGTATCAGACGGAGCTCGTGAAGCAGGCCTTGAATTTTAGTTACGTTGTCAACCGAAGGAGGCAGTTCCTTGTTCAGACAAGAAAAAGACGAAAACCAGCTTATCGATAAAGTTGTTCATATCAATCGTGTGGCAAAAGTTGTAAAGGGTGGCCGGCGGTTCAGTTTCAGTGCCATTGTTGTGGTCGGTGATGGTGAAGGAATGGTCGGGTTTGGCCTTGGCAAGGCCGGGGAAGTCCCCGAAGCGATCCGAAAAGGAGTTGAAAAGGCCAAAAAAAGTATGACCAGTGTTTCGTTGGTGGAAGGCACAATCCCCTTTGAGGTTATCGGTAAATTCGGTGCTGGACGCGTTTTGTTAAAGCCTGCCTCCAAAGGAACAGGGGTTATCGCCGGCGGTGCGGTTCGGTCCGTTCTTGAAGCAGTTGGCGTGCAAAACGTTCTGACCAAATGCATGGGTACGCATAATGCCCATAACGTGGTAAAAGCCACTTTAGACGGACTTTATCAATTGCAGAGCAAGAAACAGGTGGCTGCAAGACGCGGAAAACGACCAGAAGAGTTATAAATAGGATAAACGACAATGGCGCAAACCTTGAAAATAAAACTGGTGAAGAGTATGATTGGGCGGCCCGAGAAACATCGAAAGGTACTTCGGGGTATGGGCCTGACTAAATTGAACAAAACAGTCGAACTTCAGGACACGCCTGCGATTCGCGGGATGGTGCATGCCGTAAGGCATTTGGTGAAAACTGAGGAGAACACTGATGAAGCTTAATGAACTATCACCGGCAAAGGGATCCCGAAAAGCTCGCAAGCGGCTGGGGCGTGGTGTCGCTTCCGGAACCGGAAAAACAGCAGGTCGGGGAAGCAAAGGGCATAATTCTCGATCCGGAGGAGGTGTTCGTCCGGGATTTGAAGGCGGCCAAATGCCGCTTCATCGACGGCTTCCAAAGAGAGGCTTTGCCAATATCTTTCGGAAGAAAATTGCTATTGTGAACCTGTGTGACCTTGATCGATTTGAGAGCGGCAGCGTGATAAATCCGGCTGCATTGATTCAGGCAGGTTTGGTAAAAGGCGCCATAGACGGAATAAAACTTCTGGGGCAGGGAGAGATTGATCGTCCTTTAACGATCCAATTGGACCGAGTTAGCAAGAGTGCCAAAGAAAAGGTGCTCGCTGCAGGCGGAAACGTAGAGGGTGCATAATTATGGTGGCCGGCGGTTTCCAAAATGTATTCAAAATACCTGAACTGAAACGACGGGTTCTATACACCATCGCCTTACTTTTCGTATACCGGATTGGTGTTCACGTTCCCACACCCGGTATCGATTCGACTGCGCTTGCGGAAATCTTTGCGCGAACCCAAGGTACCGTGGTTGGCCTGTTCAACATGTTTTCAGGTGGGGCTCTGGAAAGACTATCCGTTTTTGCCCTGGGAATCATGCCGTACATCAGCTCTTCGATTATCTTGCAGTTAATGACGGTGGTAATCCCGCATTTGGAGAGACTGTCAAAGGAAGGTGATCAAGGGCGGAAAAAGATAACCCAGTACACGCGTTACGGGACAGTGATTTTAAGCATTATTCAAGGTTCCGCAATTAGTGTTGGGCTTGAGACCATGGGGGCGGTTTTGCATCCGGGTTGGGGCTTTCGTATTATGACCGTAATCACCCTGACGGCCGGCACTGCCTTTATCATGTGGCTCGGAGAGCAGATCACAGAGCGTGGTATCGGCAACGGGATATCTCTGATCATTTTCGCCGGAATCGTGTGCCGTATTCCGGCGGCCATTAGTAATGTGTTCCGGTTAATATCAGCTGGAGAAATGGGGATCTTTTTCGCTGTTATCCTTCTGGTACTCATCGTGGCCATTCTCGGTTTCATCATTTTTGTCGAGCAGGGACAGCGACGAATTCCGGTGCAATATGCAAAGCGTGTTGTTGGTAGACGCCTCTACGGAGGACAAAGTACTCATCTTCCGTTGAAGATAAATACATCCGGCGTAATTCCGCCGATCTTTGCATCTTCCATCATGATGTTTCCGGCTACGGCTGCCAGTTTCATCACGATTCCCTGGCTAAAAGCCATCACCGATTCATTGGTTCCGGGTAATGTGATCTACGAATTAGCCTTTGTCGCATTGATTTTTTTCTTTTGTTATTTTTACACAGCGGTCACATTCAACCCGGTAGATGTTGCGGACAATATGAAAAAGCACGGAGGCTTTATCCCTGGGATTCGACCGGGTAAGCGGACTGCCGACTACATTGACCGTGTATTGACACGCATTACGTTGGGAGGGGCCACATATGTGGCAATCGTTTGTGTCCTGCCATCCATCCTAATGACCCAATTTGATGTACCGTTCTACTATGGCGGAACATCGTTGTTGATTGTGGTGGGCGTGGCGATTGATACCATCTCGCAAATGGAATCACACATGTTGTCCCGGCATTATGATGGTTTCCTAAGCCGGGGGGGCGGTGGTCGGGTGCGTGGTCGATCATAAATGGTGTTTTAACCTAATCAGGAGACAGAGATATGGCAAAAGAGGAGGCCATCAAGGTTGAAGGGAAGGTCCTGGAAACCTTACCCAATGCCATGTTCAGAGTGGAACTCGAAAACGGGCACAAGGTACTCGCCCATATTTCCGGAAAGATGCGGATGCATTTTATTAAAATTTTGCCGGGTGATAAAGTGACGGTCGAGCTTTCCCCGTACGATTTGACACGGGGGAGAATCACCTACCGTTCAAAATAAGTCGGTATCTTTCGACCCGTATGGGTTGGAATTTTTACAGTGAGGGATGAAGGAGTTTGTCATGAAAGTCAGGTCATCGGTTAAAAAGATGTGCAATAAATGTAAGGTGGTTCGACGAAAGCGAATCGTTCGAATCGTTTGCGAAAATAAACGACATAAACAGCGGCAAGGTTAGAGGAGGATGAGTTTTGGCAAGAATTGCGGGCGTAGATTTACCGAATAGAAAACGGATCGAAATTGGGCTGACCTATATATACGGCATCGGTCTGTCCACAGCCAAATCCATACTCGAGTCCCTTGATATTGATCCGGGTAGAAAAACAGATGAGTTGACAGATGCGGAAATCAATCATATCCGCAAAATGATCGACAGTGAACACAAAGTCGAAGGAGAACTTCGAACCGAAATCTCCATGAACATCAAGCGACTCATGGACTTGGGATGCTACCGCGGGCTTCGTCATCGAAGGTCACTCCCCGTTCGGGGACAACGGACCAGCACCAATGCCCGAACCCGAAAAGGCCCTAAACGATCGGCTGTCAAGAAAAAGGGCGGAGTAAAAAAGAAGTAAAACTTAAGCAACAGGAATATCAGTTATGCCGAGAAAAACTCGTACCAAAAAGAAGGAAAAGAAAAGCATCCCCAGTGGCGTTGTTCATATCCAGTCAACGTTCAACAATACCATTGTTACAATTACCGACCCGGGTGGCAATGTCGTGGCCTGGTCCAGTGCTGGTGTTCAAGGGTTTAAGGGATCAAGGAAAAGTACTCCCTTTGCTGCTCAGCAAACCGCTGAGGACGCGGCCAAAAAGGCTATGGAGCATGGAATGAGAACTGTGGAAGTATATATCAAGGGGCCGGGCGCCGGCCGGGAATCCGCTCTCAGAGCGCTCCAGGCTACCGGGTTCAAGGTGCTTTCCATAAAAGATGTGACGCCGGTTCCGCATAATGGATGCCGTCCGCCGAAAAGACGCCGCGTTTAACCGGGGCAGGATGTTCGAAATGAAAGATGATATGTTACATATGGCCAAGACCAGCTAAAGGAGGAAAATTTTGGCTCGATATACCGGATCTGTTTGCAGGCTCTGCAGACGTGAAAATATGAAGTTGTTTCTGAAAGGCGATCGGTGTTACGCCGATAAATGTGCTTTCGATCGACGTAGTTATGCGCCTGGACAACATGGTCAGGGGCGTAGAGGAAAAGTTTCAGATTATGGCATTCAGCTTCGAGAGAAGCAGAAGGTCAAGAGAATGTACGGGCTTTCCGAAAAACAGTTTCGGTTGCTCTTTTCCAAGGCCGACCGCCAGAAGGGGATCACCGGTACCAATCTACTTGTATTGCTCGAACGTCGATTGGACAATGTAGTATACCGAATGGGCTTTACCAATTCCCGTAACCAGGGGCGACATTTTGTGCGCCACAACCACTTTCTGATTAATGGGAAAAAAGTTAATATACCGTCTTATCTCATTAAAGTCGGCGACATTGTTGAATTGCGTGAAAAAAGTCGAGAAATTCAAGCAATCCAAGATTCTCTCGAGGCGGTTGTCAGACGAGGGGTCCCTCAGTGGATGGACCTGGAAAAAGAAAACCTTAAAGGGGTTGTCAAAGCCTTTCCGGTTCGTGAGGATTTGACACTACCAATGCAAGAGCAGCTGATTGTTGAGCTATACTCCAAATAGCCGACTTTGAGCAATGCGATCTGAGAATAAACCTGGAGAATGCGCAATGACCTCGAATGATCTTATGTACAGAAACTGGCAGCAGATAATTAGGCCGGATCAGGTTCAGGTAACATCCAATCCTTCATACGGTAAATTTGTCTGTGAACCACTTGAAAGAGGTTTCGGAATCACGCTTGGGAATTCATTGAGGCGGATAATTCTGTCTTCGCTCTACGGTGCTGCCATTGTGTCCGTAAAGTTCGATACGGTGATGCACGAATTCAGTGTGGTTCCGGGCGTTCTTGAAGATGTTTCAGAAATCATCTTGAACCTTAAGGAAGTCAGATTGAGATTATCCGACGCCGAGCCCAAATTAATACGGCTGGATATGGCCCGGGAGGGAATTGTTACTGCCGGGGATATTATCAGTGACGACGGAAAATGTGAAGTCCTCAATCCTGATCAGATTATTGCGACCCTGTCAAAAGATGCGTCTTTTAAAATCGATATGACAGTCAAGATTGATAAAGGGTATGCGTTGGCAGAAGCAAATAATGATGAGGAGGCTCCTGTTGGTACCATCCCCATTGACGCGGTTTTTTCACCCATAAAACGGGTGAACTATGTTGTCGGTAATGCCCGCGTGGGCCAGCGAACGGACTATGATAAATTGACCCTGGAAGTGTGGACCGATGGGAGTGTGCTCCCTGAAGATGCTGTTGCCTATTCCGCGAAGATACTTAAAGAGCAGATTAGTATATTTATCAACTTCGATGAAGATTCCGAGCCAAGTGTCTCAAAGCGCAGCAAAGACGACGGTTCAGAACAAATCAACGACAACCTTTACCGGAGTGTCGAAGAGCTCGAGCTGTCTGTTCGAAGCGCAAACTGTCTGAAAAACGCGGATATTCACAAAATCTATCAGTTGGTTGGCAAAACTGAAGCAGAAATGTTGAAGACCAAAAACTTTGGCAGAAAATCCCTTAACGAGATCAAAGAGGTTCTATCCGAAATGGGGCTATCATTGGGGATGAATCTCGATGGCTTCGAAGAGCCGGCGGAAGATGTTGAGGAAGGAGAATAATCAATCCCATGAGACACCGAGTAAATACCGTAAAGCTTGGCAGAACAAGCAGCCATCGGAAGGCAATGTTCCGAAATATGGTGACATCCCTGTTCAAGTATGAACGGATTCGCACGACGGATGCAAAGGCCAAAGAATTGAGGCGTTGGGCAGATCATTTAATTACATTGGCCAAGCGTGGAGATCTTCATGCACGGCGCCAGGCCCTGTCAATAATCCGAGAGAAAAAGGTCGTTCATAAACTCTTTGATGAGGCTCAGAAGCGTTTTGGCGGCAGTGCCGGCGGCTACACGCGTATTATCAAAATTGGTCGAAGACCCGGCGATGCGGCGCCGGTTTCAATGATCGAACTTGTGACATCTGATCATGAAAAAGCCAAAGAGGATAAAACACCCGTAAAAGCGGATAGCGCCTCCAAAGAGACAGCTGAAACGGATCAAAAAGTAGAGGCCGCGCCGGTTGAAACTGTTATAGAAGCTCAGGATGACCCTGACACCACGGAATCGGCTGAAGCCGCTGAGGAGACGGAAGCCGAGGACGTCGAAGCCGTGGACCAATCGACCGAGACGGAAGATAAGCCGGAATCATCCGAAGCGCAAGCTGAGGATATGGTTGAAGCTGCTGAAGATGAGGAGACTGATAAGGGCGAATAGTATTTTTATAAATAAATTCCGATATTTACAAAACGGCTTCTTTTTCCAATGAAAGGGAGTCGTTTTTTTTGTTATTACCGAGCACCATTTACCCGGATACCCGTTCGGATTTCATTGACATTTTTAACTTATTGTGAAATATATACCCCTTATATTTTCAGGTGTTATTGTATCGATTCGATGAGTGGCTGACTAACGGGAAACGTTAGCTGACGCGGGTTTTCGCGCGTTTTCCGTCGTATCATAGCAAATATCGAAGGGAACCAATAAATGAATCAATCCGGAAATACACCGCATCCTGATATCTCACAGGACATGCTGGATAAGATAGACCAGGTAATCGTGCAAAATCGATCACATGCAGGCGCGGTCATTACTGTATTGCGGGAATGTCAGGATATTGTCGGATACCTGCCTGTGGAACTGATTGATTATATCAGCCGAGGGCTGAATCTGCCACCGAGCGATGTATATGGTGTTGCGTCCTTTTATTCCCTTTTTTCCATGAAGCCAAAGGGTCGACATACGATCAAATTATGCCTTGGAACCGCCTGTTATGTCAAAGGTATCAAAGAGGTGCTGGTGCGTATCAGCAATGCCTACCAAATTGAAGAAGGTGAGACAACCGAAGACCAGCGCTTTACGATGGAAGGGGTACGCTGCCTTGGTGCCTGCGGTCTTGCGCCGGTGATGGTTGTTGGTAAAAACACTCATGGCGCTGTTTCCGCCGACAAGGTCATCGATTTATTGAATCAATATCAATAGTTTTTATGAAGTTATATGAACAGGTTATGGGGATTGGACGGATCTTGGTGAATCCAGGGAGTTTAAACGAATGGAAAGACTGACGTTTGATACGCTGAAACAACGACAGTTGGCGTTGGAAAAAAAGGCGGAGGCGTCCGATCGCATCCGTTTGCTTATCTGTGGTGGGACCGGCTGCCATGCGACCGGCAGCATTGCCGTAAAAGATGCTTTGGAGTCTGAGATTCAGAAACAGGGGCTTTCTGAAAAGGTGCAGGTCATTGAAACCGGATGCAACGGATTTTGTGCCATGGGCCCGCTCATGGTGGTCCAGCCCGGGAGTATTTTTTACCAGAAAATGTCTGTGAAAGACATACCGGAAATCGTGGAATCCCAGCTGGTGAAAAATACACCCGTGGAACGGCTGCTATACAAGGATCCGAGCACCAAAAAGCGGATTCCCGTCCAAGATGACATACCGTTTTTTTCCCATCAAATGCCCCGAGTGCTGCGAAATAAGGGATTGATAAATCCAGAGAAAATAGATGATTATATTGCACGGGGCGGCTATCTGGGTGCGGGCAAAGCACTTTTGGAGATGGAACCGGAACAGATTGTTTTTGAGGTGAAAGCTTCCGGTATTCGTGGGCGGGGCGGTGCCGGTTTTCCCACCGGTTTGAAATGGGATTTTGCCCAAAAGAGCCCGGGTTCGGTTAAATATGTGCTGTGCAACGCTGATGAAGGTGATCCGGGCGCTTTCATGGATAGAAGTATTCTCGAGGCTGATCCCCATGCGGTTGTGGAAGGCATGATTATCGCTGCCAAAGCCATCAATTCGCGTCAGGGGTACGTGTACGCACGAACCGAATATCCCCTGGCCATCAAGCGATTGGGATTGGCCATCGAGCAGGCCAAGGCTTATGGGTTGCTGGGAAAAGATATTCTCGGCTCCGGTTTTGACTTTGATGTTGAGATTTACCAGGGTGCCGGTGCTTTTGTCTGTGGGGAAGAGACGGCATTGATGCGCTCTATTGAAGGCAAACGCGGTATGCCGCGCCCGCGTCCCCCTTTTCCGGCACACCAGGGCCTTTGGGAAAAGCCGACAATCCTGAACAATGTGGAGACATTGGCCAACGTGGCCCAGATCATGGTGAACGGTGGTGATTGGTATGCATCGGTCGGCACCGAGGGCAGCAAGGGAACCAAGGTTTTTGCGCTATCGGGTGATGTGAACAATATCGGGCTGGTTGAAGTGCCCATGGGCACGCGCCTTCGAGAAATTATTTACGATGTTGGTGGTGGAATTCCCAATAAACGAAAATTCAAAGCCGTTCAACTGGGTGGTCCATCCGGCGGGTGCATACCGGATGCGCATTTGGATACACCTGTGGATTATGAGGCCATTGCCCAAGTGGGTGCCATTATGGGCTCCGGTGGGGCCATTGTCATGGATGATCACACCTGCATGGTGGATATGGCCCGCTTTTTCATGGAGTTCATTCAGGATGAATCTTGCGGAAAATGCACACCCTGTCGGGAAGGTACACGCCGTCAGCTGCAGATTCTGGAAAAAATCTGCGACGGCAAGGGCGAGCCGGAGGATATCGATACCCTTGAATCGCTTTCCAGAGTGATTCAAGAGTCCGCACTTTGCGGGCTTGGACAAACCGGCCCCAACCCCGTTTTGTCCACGCTTCGATATTTCAGGGACGAATATGACACCCATATTCATGAGCGCAAGTGCCCTGCAAAGCGCTGTGTCGCCCTGTTAGATTTTGAGGTGAATGTCGACTTGTGCAAAAAATGCGGCTTATGCTTTAAAAGCTGTCCCACCGATGCCATTGCATGGAAAAAGAAAGAGGTGGCGGTTATCGATAAGGACAAATGCGTTCAATGCATGACCTGCTTTGAAAAGTGCAAATTTGATGCAATACACTAGCATTTAAAAAATGTGAGGGCTGCAATGTACGAAGCCATATTCATGATGGGTGGTTTGGGGCTGATTATCGGGATCGGATTGGCCATTGCCTCCAAAATATTTTATGTGTATGTGGATCCGAAAATTCTGGCAGTAGATGATCTGCTGCCCGGTGCGAACTGCGGTGGATGCGGTCTTCCGGGTTGTGCGGCAAATGCGGAAGCAATCGTGGCCGGTCAGGCCGCGCCGAACTCCTGTGTGGCCGGCGGGTCGGAACTCGCCGAAGCCATTGCGTCCCTGTTGGGCTTGACTGTCGCAGCAACTGAACCGGATATTGCATTGTCCGGATGCTATTACGGGGTATCGGATGCAGACCTGAAATACGATTATGACGGTGTGTATGATTGCCGTGCCGCAGCGATGCTTTCCGGGGGAATGAAGGTTTGCACCATCGGCTGCCTGGGGTTGGGTACCTGTGTAAAGGCGTGCCCGTTTAATGCCATTACGATGGGGCCGGAGGGCCTCCCGGTTGTCCATGAAGGCCGATGCACCGGATGTGGCACATGTGAGCGGGTTTGCCCGAAGCATATCATCAATCTATCCTCCATCACCCGGCGAATCATCAGAGAGTATACAACCGAAGAATGCACAACACCCTGTCAGCGGGCCTGCCCGGCCGGTATCAATATCCGTGAGTATATTCGACAGATTGCGTTGGGTAACTCCGAACGCGCCGTTCAAATCATCAAAGAGCGAAATCCCTTTCCCGCAGTAATCGGTCGGATCTGCCCCCGGCCGTGTGAGCAGGATTGCCGGCGAAAGTATCTTGATGAGCCGGTGGCCATCAATTTCCTGAAGCGCTATGCATCAGATTGTGAACGTGAAATCGGCAATCGGGTTTTGCCCTATAAAGCACCTGATACCGGGAGCCGTGTCGCAGGAGTGGGCGGCGGCGTTTCCGGCCTGTCCACAGCTTTCTTTATAGCCCGTTTGGGACACCAGACGACGGTTTACGAAGCAACCGAACAATTGGGCGGACTTTTATACAGCGCCATTGCCGCGAATCGACTTCCGAAAGAGAGCCTGGCGTGGGATATCCAGGGAATTTTGGAGATGGGTGTTACCGCCGAGACCGAAAAAATGCTGGGTCGGGACATAACCATCGAGTCATTGCTCCAGGATGGTTTTGATGCCGTTTCCTTCGCAACGGGTGGTTGGGATAACCGATTGACTCGCGGTGTCGCAGATCCAGAAATACCCGTCGCGGGCTTGAGCCTGCTCATTGACTGGCTGAAAACTGAAAATAAAAATCCGATTCCATTGGATAACCAGTCCGAAGTGGTGATCGTTGGGCAAAGCAAATTGGCGATGGTGACTGCGCGGACATGTATGGATCGGGGTGCCAAGAAGGTTACCGTCATATTCCGGGATCCGCCGGAGCGGTTACCGGTCGCGGATGAAGATGGTCTATTAAATGGTAATGTAGATATCCTGACCGAAACGGCTGTCAACCGGATTTTGGGACAAGAAAATTGTATTACTGAAATTGAAGCAATGGATTTAAATACTTCGGACATGCGATCCATCTTCACCAATTGCCTGATTCTTGAATCGGGCCGATTTCCGGAATTGATATTCACGCCGAAATCGCTTGAAAATGAGCAAG
>JAFDDL010000601.1 GCA_019310865.1 Deltaproteobacteria bacterium
CCTCCTGGCGGCGTTACGAAAATACAGAACCTACTTGTCGCATAGGCGAAGACGTATTTTAAAACTTGTCAAAGAACTGTAAGTAACGTTGTAGGGATAAAAAAGAATAAGCTTGTGATATATCCTGAACATGACGGACTAATTCTGGATTTTTAGGTCGACGACACCCAGGTTCGTGGCAGTTTCAGATCACCGCTAGCAATATCCACAATAGGAGATGACGACGTTATGTCGACATAGATTTGGCTATATGTGGTCACCCCAAGTTTTTTCTGATGGCACCCTTTTGATGAAAAATCTAAAATATAAGGAGGTTAAACCCGGCTTGATGGTTAGGTACGACTTTTGCTTATAAATAGTCACGGATCTTTTTGGTTATTCCAGATGACGGCTTTTGTGGGTGCTTTAACCACTATGATCCCTTATATCCTGAAACAAAAAAAAAGATTGCCTTGTGGTGGATTGACGACCATGGCCAAGAGCTTGTCAAGGAGATTCAGAATCACGTGAAGACGACCACGGCACCGTATAAATATCCCCGGAAGATAGAATTCGTGGAAGAATTACCCAAGACCATCAGCGGAAAGATCCGCCGGGTTGATTTGCGGAATCGGGAATGGGGTAGAGAAAATAAATGACAACCGGTAAAAAATAAAGGAGAAAGGAGAAAAAATCATTATGGCGAATGAAAAACAAAAAATGCTCATCACGAACGCGAATCTTTTTGACGGCAATCATGAACCGCTGCAGGAAAACGTGAACATCCTGGTAGAAGGGAACCTCATCCGAACCATTACAAAAGATGCGATCCAGGGTGACGGGGTTGAAACGGTAATCGACGCAAAGAACAAGACGGTCATTCCCGGACTTGTGGATTGCCATACGCATGTCATGATCACCAACTCCATGCATTTGATGGACCAGATGACCCATGACGAGGCGGCGGCCCGGGCCACCCGTATTGCCAGGGATATGATATTAAGGGGTTTTACCACCATACGGGATGTGGGCGGTGGTGTGTTCGGCCTGAAAAACGCCATTGACGCCGGTTATGTGGAAGGGCCGAGAATCTATCCGTCCGGGGCGGCCATCAGCCAGACCTGCGGGCATTCAGATTTCAGGCAGAACCGGGCCCAGCGGCATCCAAATGTCCACAATGACTCCCCGTTCATGCGGCAGGGACATTTTGCCATTGCCGATGGCGTGCCGGAGATTTTAAGGGCTGTCAGGTCGGAACTGTTCAAAGGGGCCAGTCAGATCAAAATCATGGCCGGTGGCGGCGCGGCATCCAAGTATGATCCTCTGGAAACCGTACAATATACGCTGGAAGAAATGAAGGCCTGCGTGCAGGCGGCCGCCGATTACGGCACCTATGTCTGTGCGCATATTCACAACAAAGCGGCAATGTTGCGGGCGGCCGATGCCGGCATCAAATGCTTCGAGCACGCCTCGTTCATGGATGACGAGGTGGCCAGACGCATGGCGGACGACGGGATTATCCTATGTGCGCAATATGCCATGGCGGATTTGGTCGCAAACCGAAAGATACCCTTTGATGCGGAAGTGCTCTACCAGAAAACCGAACGGGTGGGAAAGGCCATATTAAAAACCGGCGAGCTGGTTCAAAAATACGGGATAAAGAATGTATACGGCACCGATATGCCGGGCCCGAGAGAGGTTCAAAGCTCTCAATCCAAAGAATTCGGGGGCCTGAAAAAACAGTTCGGCAATTTCCAGGGGCTCAAAGCCGCCACGGGGAACACAACACAGCTGTTTGAGATGACGACCTGTTTAAACCCATACCCGGAAGGAAAGCTTGGGTGCCTCCATGAGGGGTCTTACGCAGATCTGCTCGTAGTGAAAGAAAACCCCCTGGCGGACCTGACCGTATTGGAAGATTCGGAAAATCTGGAACTGATCGTGAAAGATGGAGAGATTTTCAAAAACAAGCTTAATTGAATCTTCACGTTCCGGTGTGGGTGGTTTTGCATCAAAACGGAGGCGCTGTGAATGAATGATTGGAATCAAGAGCGCATCGAGCAGGCATGGACCTGTGCGATAACCAGACGTCAGTTCATAAATGGGATGATGGCCACCGGCGCGTTAACGGCAATGCCCGATGGGTTATTAAAAGCGGCCACACCGGATTCAAAACCAACCCGCAATGAGATCGGCTATAACGAGCCGTACCAGGTATACCGAAACGCATGCCCGCGAAACTGCTACGATACTTGCAGCATCAATACCTATGTGAAAAATGGGGTCATTGAATTCATAGAGGGTGCACCCGAATCCACCTTCACCGACGGATCGCTTTGCGTAAAAGGGTACAGTTATTGGCGGCGGGTGTACAGCCCGGACCGGATAAAATATCCCATGGTTCAGCAGGGGCGCGGTTCGGGGAAATGGCGGCGAATCTCATGGGATGAGGCCTTGGATCGAATTGCCAAGAAGATTCTGGAGATCAAGGAAAAGGACGGCTCTTTGCTGGGCATGATGCTGGATAAAGGCTCCGGTAATGTGAGCGTCAGCAATTATGCAGACAATGGGATGATGACCAGCCTGGGTTATACCACCCGCGTTGCGGGATCTTCCTGCATGTCCGCCGGCACGGATGCGCAGTACTACGACATGGGCGGATTGGCGTGCAACGACCCGGAGGATCTGCCGGAAAGCCGGTATATTATTCTCTGGGGCGGCAACCCGGCCTGGTGCAGCGTACATTCCATGAAATATATTTTCGCGGCCCGCGACCGGGGCGCAAGAATCCTTGCCATCGATCCGATTTATACCCAGACAGCAGCCAAGGCCGATGAGTACTGGCAGGTGAATACGGGCCAGGACGGCGCCCTGGCGTTGGGAATGGCGCGGCACATTCTGGACAGGGGCCTGGTGGATCGCGAGTTTGTTGAAAATCAAGCCCTGGGATTTAATGATTTTGCAGCCTACCTGAAACAAGAAATCACCCTAACATGGGCCGCGGGAAAAAGCGGTATCCCCGTAGATGTGATCAAGCAGGCGGCTGAAGCATTTGCCACCGCCAAGCCGGCAACCATATGGCTTGGCTTGGGGCTTCAGCGGCACACCAAC
>JAFDDL010000602.1:0-3331 GCA_019310865.1 Deltaproteobacteria bacterium
AAAAAGGACCACCAGCGGGTGAAGACTTGACAGGGGCGCCACCAGAACAACCTGGCCGTGGGACAAGGCATAGAAGATGCACAACCATCCCAGCGAGAGGGACAATGCGCCGGCTACAAAGCTTGGAAGATCTGCGAAATCGAACGAAAAGGCCTTTCTTCTGGCCGGAGAGACAGCCATGATGACCAGATAAAATATGGAGGCTGCGGTAAACCCGACAACTGCGCCCAGAACCGGGGAGTTGACCGCCATGAGTCCCAGCTTTCTGAAGTTGATGGCAATGGCCCCGACAATAGCGGCCGAAAGCGGAAGGAAAAGATCTTTTCGTCGAACGTTGTGCATCTTGTGATTGCTGCTAACTTCCCGCTCGAACAAAATGATACCGCCCACGATCATCATCAAGCCGACCGCCATGGCCAACGACAGTTTCTCGCCCAAAAAAAGGATGGCGATGATGACCGCAAATGCCGGTATGGTGGCCAACATGGAGGATGAAACGGCGGTTCCCACCCGATCGATGCTTGTGAAAAATATCCATCGCACCAGGCCAGGCGCAAACACGCCGGCAACGGCGAAAGGGATAATCGCCTTTGGATTCCATAATTCGGCATCAAATCGAATGGTGAATACGGAAAGGATCCAGAAGAAAACCATCCCCATAAAGGTTAGAACGGCTGCCACGGTAAACGCATTGGCTTTTCCGAGCGTCCGCTTGATTACAATGGCGTTCATGCCGATAAATACCGCAGATATCAGTGCAAAGAAAATGGCCATCATCGCCCCTTATCGATCCATTAAAAAGACAATTTATATCGGCGGTGCCCGGGGATGTCAAATATGAAAAACCAAAAACCCAAACATTCTTTGGGCTTTAACGCAACGCAGAAGACGGACCAGGTAAGCGCAGACTCCGCAAGACGAGCAATATCGTTCAAGTTATTGAGTTCCCGATCCTGAGCCTGCGATATGATCATCAGGTGTTTCGTGCACGTGAACGTTTACGTGCACGAACCGCCTAACATTTGACCCTTCAGTAACGAAGTGATATATCCGGATGTGCTTGAAATTTGACCATGATTCCGGAGGCAATATGAAAATCAAATCGCGGATAATTCAAATGAACCCGAGGGGCTTTACACTCATTGAACTGATGGTGGTCATCGTGATTCTTGGCATCCTGGCAACGTTGATCGTCCCGAGGATCATGGACCGACCCGGGCAGGCCAAGCAGCTCAAGGCGAAAATACAGATTGAAAGCTTTGAAACCGCCTTAAAGCTGTACAAACTGGACAACGGCAGCTATCCCACCACTGAACAGGGCCTGGAGGGGCTGGTAACACAGCCCCAGACCGAAACGGCCGTCAAAAAGTTTCCCAAAGGCGGCTATCTGGACAAGGGGACGGTGCCCAAAGACCCTTGGGGAAATGAATACATCTATCTATCACCGGGGGCTCATGGTGACTTTGACATCCTGTCTTACGGCGCCGATGGTGTGCCGGGCGGGGAGGATGAAGACAAAGACATTGCCAACTGGGAAATTGAAGCCTAATTAAACACCTTCGTGAAAAAAATATCACATTTTTCAGAACAGGGAGGACATAGGGCTCGCGCAGGAAAGCGAAGACTCCGGAGTTCACAGAGAAAATGAATCGAAGCGCTACACTTAAAAGCGGCTACGCAGGCTTTACCTTGATTGAATTAATCGTGGTCATCACCCTGGTGAGCATCATGCTCTTTATTTCCATCCCAAAGATTCATCGGGTGTTTCAGGATGAGAACCGGGCAACGGCGCAATGGCTATTGACACAAATTCCGAAACTTAAGGCGCGTGCCATTTCTGAAAAGACGCTGATCCGGATGCATGTGGATGTTTCGGATAATCGCCTCTGGGTTTCCACCGGCGCCATGAGCGAAGCGGCAATGGAACAGGCACGCAACAGAGCGAAACAGCTTCCGGACACCCAGCGCCTGGCCGATGTTGAATACCCGGAAACGGGGCGCACCGACACGGGAGAAGCACTGATCCGGTTTTATCCAAAGGGTTATAGCGATAAAGCGATCATCCATCTTGAAGATGATGCGGACAACACGCTGTCCTTTATCATCGAACCGTTTTTATCACGAACCAGACTGGAAGACGGGTATGTTGGGTTTGAAAAATAACACCGGTTTCACCTTTCTCGAGATCATGGTCGCCTTTTCCATTATGGCGATTGTCCTGATATCGATCTACAAACTCCACTCCGGCACTATTTTCATGGATAGCCGTACTCGATTCAATAGCATTGCAGCGCATCTTGCCAATCATAAGATGGCCGAGGTGACCGCCGGCGGGAACATCCCCTCGGATAATCAGGGCAATTTCCAAGACAGCCATCCGGAATACCGCTGGCAGCTGGTGGTTTCGGATGTGGCGTCCGAGGCCTTGGGTGAAACAACCAAGCGGCTCAAGCAAATCGATATCGAAATATTCGCTGACAATCAGGAAAACCGTTTTCAGCTGCGAACCTTCCACTTGTTTAACCAGGAAGGGTAAAATCGATATGTCTTATTCGAAAAAAGGCTTCACCCTGGTGGAAATACTGGCGGCCATCGTCCTGTTTTCCATTATCATTTCCATCGCTTTCGGATCGTTTCGCATGATCCACTCCTCCAGCGAACACATGGGACGGTCAAGTGTTGAATTTGAGATGGCCCAAAACTGTCTGTCACGAATGACAACGGATCTGCAATCCATCTACGTCAGTCAGCCACCGGCATATCAAAAACCGGAATTTGATGCCGATCCGGATCCGTATCGAATCAGCGGCGATAACAGCTACTCGGCCGGAGACAGTTTTGCCAGACTTCGGTTTACCTCTCTTTCCCATCTGCCCATGGACGGCAGTGACCAAAGCGGTATTGCACAGATTGTCTATTACGTTTACGGGTCAAGAAACGACGGCTATTCCCTGCGCAGGTCGGATCAACTCTTTCCCTATGAATTAATCGAGGAATCGGCAAACGATCCGGTTCTTTGTGAAAATATTCATTCCGCCATCTTTTCCTATACCGACAGTGACGGCGAAAAGGACACCGTTTGGGATTCCCCGAGTACGGGTATGCCACGCCCCGCGCGGTGGAAATCATATTGGAATTGGGGGATGCGGAATCATCCCGTAAATATCAAACCAGCGTCCGGCTGCCGGTGTTCAGGACTCGATTAAAATGAACCCCTTAACTAGTGCCCATCCACAAATGGCCAATTTGCTCGATATCTGCGTTACGCGAAAAATTTTATCCTCGGAGGTAAGCGAAGACTCCGATATCAACCATATGCCTGTGGTAAAAT
>JAFDDL010000602.1:3338-5216 GCA_019310865.1 Deltaproteobacteria bacterium
AATTTTATCCTCGGAGGTAAGCGAAGACTCCGATATCAACCATATGCCTGTGGTAAAATTTTTCGCAAGCCTTGATCTCAACCAGATAAGCGCAGACATCGAATTTGCCTATTTGTGGATGGACACTGCTGTCAGGATACCATGACGGTAAATCCGATGAATAACCGACGGGGCATCGCCCTGTTTGTCACCTTGGCGGCCATCACGGTGATGGTCGCCATCACCCTTGAACTGCATCGAAAGATGCGCTCAGCGGTGCTTTCCAGTGCGGCCGGCCGGGATGCAATCACCCTGAAACACATGGCCGCATCGGGTATTCAAGGGGCCATGGCCATGTTGATCCAGGACAAAAAGGAGAGCGAAATCGATTCGGTTCAGGAGGACTGGGCCAATCCGGAGTCGGTGGCCGAGGTGATGGCTGACCTGCCCTTTGCCGATGGAAACATCACCGTGACCATCACCGATGAGCGAAGCCGCATTCAGGTCAACGCGCTGGTAAATCTTCCGGGACACGGTTTCAACCCGGTCCAGTTTCGACTCTGGGATCGATTCCTGGGGGCGCTGGTGCAAAATTTCGAACCGCTGGAAGACGTGGATCGATTCCGGTGACGACGGTGCCACCACGGGTTTAAGTGGTGCCGAATCGAGCTACTATCTCGATCTGGATCCACCCTACCCCTGCCGCAACGGCCCCCTGGATGATATCGGCGACCTGAGACGCGTCAAGGGGTTTCCGGACATCCTCTTTCAACAAACAGAGGAAATGCCAAATCTTGCCGACTTTTTTACGGTCCACGGCATCACGGCCACCCAGGGATCTCAATCGTGGGACGGCAAGATCAACATCAATACGGCCGGTATCGGGGTTCTGGCAAGTATTTTGCAGGATGATTATGAAACGTATGCCCCGGAGATGCTTAATTTCCGGGTTGAAAACATGGACGGGGTCTTTATTCATGATCTTTCCGGTCCAAAATGGTATAAAAATGTCGTGGGGCTGGAAGATCTGGAAATCGATCCGTCATTGATCACGACAGCAAGTGATCTGTTTCGGATTGCGTCAACCGCCTCCTATCACGATAGCAGCCTGACGGTTACCGCCGTGATCAGACGCGAGACGGATCCGGACACCGGAAAATGGCGGTGCAAAGTTTTACGTTGGCAAATTGAATAAATTATATTAAATAAACTTATGCGGTTATACGTCGAGCGGTCGAAACATTATTCGGAAAGGCCATGAGCAGAAAGATACTCGGACTCGATATACGCCCGAAAGGTATATGGGCGGTCCTGGTGCAAACCGGTTTTAAGGCAAATGCCATTGTGGATTACGCGCAGGTGTCGTACGCGAAATCCGAACCGGGAGCCGACCCGATCGCCGCTGCCCTGGCGGATATTGCCGGCCGGATGGACCTTTCCGGCGCTGTCTGCGCTGCTTGCGTGCCCGCCATGGAATTTGCCTATCGGAATATGACGACGCCGTTTGGTGAGCCCAAAAAGATCCGGCAAATGCTTCCCTACGAGATGGAATCTGCGCTCGCGGTGCCTGTGGACAATCTGATCATCGATTTTACTAAAACCACTGTCCCCGGCGAAAACGGTGGCACCCGTCTGATTGCGGCAGCCGGCGAATCGGCCAAACTGAAAGCCCATATCGATGCCCTGGAAACCCACGCCATCACGCCGAACATCATCACACCCGGCGCCTATCCGGTTGCCCTGTTTCTCAACAGCCGGACAGACACCCCGGACAACTGGCTCCTGGTCGATATGGATGACCGGGCCGGCACCCTGATTTTGGCAAAGGATCGTCACATCTGCCTCATCCGCGCCTTTCCCCTGTCTCAGTCACCAGACCGGGTTCCAGAGCAAGTCCTT
>JAFDDL010000055.1 GCA_019310865.1 Deltaproteobacteria bacterium
CGACATACCCGAGATTAAGCGGGCGGTAGCCTACCTGGAGAAAAAAATTCAAGAGGGGTGCTCGGGAGTCAATAGCGGTAAGGGATTTTATGAATATCCAAATCCCGCTTTTTCAGAAAAGGGGTTTCTTTCCTGGTAGAAAGGATGCAATGGAACCACTTGAATCTTTTCAAAAAATTCAAGAAACCATGGGACGCTCCATCATCGGACAGGAGCGGGTCATCCATGCTTTATTGATTGCGCTGCTAACCAACGGAAACGTGCTGTTAGAGGGGGTTCCGGGAACCGCCAAGACGCGCTCAATCAAAACCCTTGCCGGCACCCTGAATGCTGAACTGGGCCGGATCCAATTTACGCCGGACCTGCTGCCGTCCGATATTACCGGGACTGAAATTTATCAAAAAATCGACGGGCAGCACCGTCTGGTGTTTGAGCCCGGTCCGGTCTTTCACAATTTCATCCTTGCGGACGAAATCAACCGAGCGCCGGCAAAGGTTCAATCCGCGCTCCTGGAGGCCATGGAAGAACGCCAGGTCACGGTGGCCGGAAAAACCTATCCCCTGCCAAAGCTGTTCATGGTATTGGCCACCCAAAACCCTCTCGAACACGAGGGGACCTTTCCGCTTCCCGAAGCACAGACCGACCGCTTCATCATGAAGGTGCCGGTCGGGTATCCCAACCATGACGGTGAGCGTGAGGTCATCCGCCTTGTCCGGTCAGAAGAACTTCATTCATCGGACACGATACCCGCCGTTGCGAGCCAAGAGGCGATCTTTGCCGCGCGCAAAGCCGTGCATGAAATCTATTGTTCCGAATACGTCGAAAAATACATCGTATCACTGGTGCTGGCCACCCGAGATCCGGATGGTCAGGGCCCGGACCTAAAAAACTGGATAGAAGTGGGGGCAAGTCCCCGGGCCAGCATCGCATTAGATAAATGCGCCCGTGCAAATGCGTGGCTCACGGGACGCGATTTCGTGGATCCGGACGATGTGCGGGCAGTGGTTCACGAAGTGCTACGACATCGGCTCATTCTCACCTATGAAGCCGTTGCAGACGGCGTGACCCCCGATGATGCCATCGCCGAGCTTTTGAAACATGTCGCCGTTGCATAAACCGAATGAAACCATCACCGATGAAAAGCGGCAAAGCCCTTGATGCCAACGTCTATGTCGATATGGCCGGGCTTATTTCCTTACAGCACAAGGCAAGGGACCTGAACTTTCTGCCGGGGCGATCCGCCCGGAGCCTCTGGCATGGCCGCCACCAGTCACGGTTGCGCGGCCGCGGTCTCAATCTGGAGGAACTGCGACCGTATTATCCCGGCGATGATACCCGCTATATGGACTGGAAGGCGACCATCCGAACCGGACACCCCCACGTTCGAACCTACACCGAGGAAAGGGACAAATCAGCACTCATCCTGGTGGACCAGCGCATATCGATGTTCTTCGGCAGCCGTAAGAAGATGAAATCCGTTGTTGCAGCCAAGATTGCCGCGGCAGCGGCCTGGGGCGTTTTCTCGTCCGGCGACCGCGTGGGTGCACTGGTTTTCAATGACGATCGAATCGTAGACGTCCGGCCACGACGAAATCAGGCCACTGTTCTTCGCCTGCTTCACACCATCGTCACGTTCAACCAGCGTCTCAAGGTCGGCCGGGACTCTCCCAATCAGAACGATGATCAATTCAACGAAGTCCTTTTCAGGGCTGAAAAACTCGCGGCCCACGATTTTCTGGTCATCATCGTCAGTGATCTGGGCGGCTGGAACGAGACCTCCGTAAAACGTATCAAACGAATCGCCCGGCACAATGATGTGGTTGCCTTTCACATCTATGATCCCCTGGAAAAAAACCTGCCCCCGGCCGGCCACTATGTAGTGAGCAACGGTCGGCTCCAGATCCACTTTGACGCACGGAAAAAAAGTTTGCAACGGCAGTTTTCCGAACACTTCATGAACAAGGTGGATTACCTGCAGGCGGAGCTCAAGAAGCACGATGTTCCGGTGCTCCTGGCAGACACCGTGCAGGATTCCTGGAGTCACCCCCCCTCCGTAATTCCGAAACGGATACCGCGCCCATGAACAAAACGCTTCCACTGGATGATGCATTCGGGAACCCTGTCATTCGGGGAATTGAAGAAATTCGGCAGCCGGACCCGGTTCCGTGGACGCCTGTGGCGCCAGGCTGGATCTGCGTCGGGGGTATTTTACTATTGCTGGGGCTGTGGGTGCTCTTTCGCCGGTTTCGTCGCTGGCGGCAGAATGCCTACCGCCGGGAGGCCCTATCAGAAATCACGAGACTGCAGAAAAACAAAGCTGAAAACGGGCATCAAGTTCTTCGCAGCCTGCCCGGAATTCTCAAAGAAACTGCTTTAAACGCCTACCCGAAAGTCGAGGTTGCATCCCTGACCGGTGAAAAATGGCTGGATTTCCTGGAACGCCGATGTCCCGGGGCCGGCTTCAAACGGGAGACCGGCCGGCATCTGGTCACCATCGCATACCATGATCCGAAAAGCTGGTCCATTACGGACAAAGAGGCTTCCGAAATTCTGGTTTTTGTAAGGCGGTGGATCCGCCGGCACCACAGGAGGGATCCGCATGCTTGAGTTTGCCCATCCCTGGTTTTTTCTTCTGGTACCGGTGCCCTTGCTTGTGCGGCGACTCTCTCCTGCCTACCGAGAGAAACAGGTGTCGGTACAGGTGCCGTTCTTTCAATCCCTGGTGGCCTTCACCGGCAGTTCTCCCCAGCCGGGGGCCGTGGTAAGACATAAGATCCTGTTTCAGAAAATCGCCCTTATCCTGAGCTGGGGACTCCTGGTTACAGCCATGGCATGCCCCGAATGGGTCGGGGAGCCGGTTACAAGGGAGAAATCGGCACGGGACATCATGATCGCTGTGGACATTTCCGGCTCCATGGGCACCCGGGACTTTACCACCCACGACGGCCAAACGATCTCTCGCCTGGACGGTGTCAAACGGGTCCTTCAGGATTTTGCCGTCAAGCGACGGCATGACCGGATGGGCCTGATCGTCTTCGGAACCGGCCCTTATCTCCAGGCGCCGTTTACCAATGACCACCAAACCTGGCTGGCGCTTCTCCATGAAACCGAAGTGGGAATGGCCGGGCAGAAAACAAACTTCGGCGATGCCATCGGACTCTCCATTCGATTATTCGAAAAATCGGAAACCGGAAACCGGGTGCTGATCGTACTGACTGACGGTAACGATACCGGAAGCAAAGTTTCCCCTGTGGAGGCAGCCAAGATCGCCCGGGCCAAAAACGTCCGAATTTACACCATTGCAGTGGGCGACCCAGTGGCCACCGGCCAGGAGGAACTGGACCTGGACACCCTTTCGCGAATAGCCAAAATCACCCGGGGCCGCTTTTTCGAAGCGGACAATCGCCTGCAACTGGCGCAGGCGCACCGGGATATCATGGCCCTTGAACCCGAAGAATACGAAAGTATCGTGTTCAGCCCCCGAAAAACCCTGTATCATTATTTTCTGGGAGCCAATGTTCTCCTATACACCGGCTTATTTGGTGTCCTATTTGCGGTGACGATGATTCGCAGGAAGCGGGGGAAGTGATGCCGGATCTTGAAATGTTCACACATTTTCATTTTTTGAGACCCGGGTGGCTGCTCATGATACTGCCGGCCCTCATTCTGGTGCGGTATTTTTTCGGCCACCGGGCTCCGGAAACAAAATGGCGGAAGGTGATTGCCCCCCATCTCCTGGCTCATCTGGTCGTAACCGGTGGCAAGGGAAACCGTTTCAAACCCACCCGTGTTTTTATGATTCAGAGTATCCTGATCGCCCTGGCCATGGCCGGCCCCACCTGGCAGCGCAGCCCCTCGCCTTTCGCCGAAGACCTGGCCCCCCTTGCCATCGTCCTGGATCTATCCGTCTCCATGGACCAAACCGATATCCAGCCCTCCCGGTTGGAACGGGCAAAACAAAAGATCCATGACCTGCTGCAGCTCCGAAGTGGATCGCGAACCGGTGTGATTGCCTATTCCGGCAGCAGCCACACGGTTATCCCGCTCACCGATGATCGCCTGGTCATAGAAAATCTTCTCTTTGCCGTCCGGACCGACATGATGCCGCGGCGGGGCAAAGCGCCGGCGCGAACCATTCCACTGATTGAAAAGATGTTTCAGGAAATAACCGTACCGGGGACCATCCTTGTGATCACGGATGGCGCCTCCCCTGAGGGACGGGATGCATTTTCACGGTACTGCGAAACCGCCCGACATCAGTTGATTGTTTACGGCATGGGTCGTGCGCACCGGGACGAGTCCCGTACCAGAACCGATGAAAAGAACCCCTTCGGCGACGCGTTTATCCCGCTTGCCACCAAAGAACTGGCAGCACTTGCCAAGGCCTGCCAGGGGGTCTATCAGGCGGTCACACCGGACAAGTCCGACATGAAAAGAATAAGCCGGCGCATCGATTATCATTTCACTTCGGCCCAGGACGGTACCCGGCCCTGGATCGACGCAGGCTATTATTTTTTGTTCCCGGTTGCACTTCTCACCGCCCTGTTTTTTCGCCGGGGCTGGACACTGACCTGGATCGTGGCCGGCATTCTGCTGGCCATGCCGGGCGCCCCGTCCCAGGCTTATGCGGCCGATCACATTCTGATGGATTTGTGGCTCACACCGGATCAACAGGGGCGCTATTATTTCGAAAAAGGGGACTACACAACGGCTGCGGATCGATTCGAGGATCCCCTTTGGAAAGGTGTTTCGTTCTATATGAATGAAAATTTCGAGACGGCCGCAGCGCTGTTTGCACGGATCGAATCCCGGGAAGGCTTTTTCAATCTGGGAAACGCCCTGGCCCATGGCCGGCACTATGTCCATGCCGTGGCGGCTTACTCACGGGTTTTGGCCATCAAACCAGACCATGCAGGTGCCACCGGAAACATCCGCATCCTCCAGGGCATCATCGACGAGATCAACCGCGTCAGTGAATCCCAGGTGCCCGAAGGTAATGACCACTCAAAAGAGCTGGGAGACGCGCCTCTGCGCGCACAGGGCGCAGAAAAACGGGTTTTCGGGAAAAAGGACGTACAGCAGTACAGCGCAGAGCAAATATTGAACGATCCGGAATTGAATGAAATCTGGATGCGACAGGTCCAGCAGGATCCATCCCGCTTTTTGCAGCTAAAGTTTCAGATGCAGCTTAATCCGGAAAATACGGAGAAAGAAGAAACCAGTGTCCGGTAAAATCGCCATCATAGTGGTGCTGATATCCCTGGTAATGGGAAGCGTCGGCGTTCCGCCTTTTTCACTGGCCCGGGAGACTGAGTTGCTTCTTCGAACCGATCCGTTTTTGTTGGATAAGGTGAAAGTCCGCGCGTGGGTGGAAAACGGCCCGGAGGTGGCCGTTACCCAGCAGGTCGAGCTCATCGTAGAGGTGTCCACCCAAACCTGGTTTACCCGGGGGACACGGATTAAAGACATTGAACTTGCAGATGCGGTTGTTCGCCGGGTCGGCCGGTTTGCCACGAACTTCACCCGCCGCGAGAAGAACCAGACATGGTCTGTTCAGCAATGGACCGTTTTTCTCTATCCCCTCAAGGCGAAAACCTACCAGATCCCAGACATCCCTGTTGTTGTGTCCATCGCCGGTGAAGATGGAAAAACCGTTTCAGGTGAGGTCTGCACCCGCCCCGTTCAATTCAAGGCCATCTGGCCCACTGGCCTGGCAGGCGTTGACAACTGGGTTGCCACGCCGCGTTTGACGGTTCGCGAGCATTACAGCACCGGCCTGGATGACCCTGAAACAGGGGATGCCATCAAACGGCGAATCGAAGTCGAAGCGGACCGGCTCCCGGCCATGATGCTGCCGAACTTTTCCGTCTTCCAATCCAAGGGCCTGGCGGTATATGAAGATCCACCGAAACTCCGTGACCGGACGAACCGGGGCGAAAGTGTCGGCCGGCGGGTTGAGCAAACCACCTATTTCATTGAAAAGCCGGGAGTCTACCAAATTCCGGCCCGGGTCTATACCTGGTGGAACGTTGAAAAAAAGAAAATCGAGACCATCGAGTTGCCGGCCCAAACCATCACCACACGGGGCCTGACAGGACCCCTGGCTCCTGGTGAGGATGAAAAACAAAACCCTTATAAAGAAAATCGACGTTTATTGGGTTGGATTATATTTCTCTTGGTATTCAGTGTCGTTTTAACCGCCGGCGCCCTCCTGCATCGCCGCAACCGCAGCAGGCAAACAAAGACGCACCCTTCCGAGGCCCGGTTAAAGCAGGCGCTTAAAAGGGCGTCGGCACGTGGGGATCAAAAAGAGGCCCTTCGCATTCTCTACCAGTGGCTGGATCACTACGGTGGCAGGGAGGGCCCGGCTTTACGCCGGTTTTTACATGCAAGAGGCGCGTTTGAGGAGATGGCACATTTCGACCGTTTGATGGCAGGACTTTATGGTCCCGGTCCCATCGATATAGGGTCTTCCAATTTTCCAGTTTATTTTTATAGGACGATTTGCAACCATCACAAAATGGCAAGCTCCCGGGCCCGGGCCACTGCCTGGGTGCGATTGTTGGCATCCAATTTGCCGAAGATATTATAGAGATGTTTCTTAACCGTACCCACTGCAAGAAACAGTTCATTGGCGATATCATTATTGGAAAGGCCCACCGCAACCAGCCGGAGAATTTGCAGCTCCCTGTCTGTTAGGGGTTCAATCAATTGAGGAGGGGCATTTTTTTTCTCAATTTTTTCTCCGACGCCACCGAATTGTTTTAACAACCGGCCGATGTAGTCCAGTTGAATCCCTTGTGAACCGGCTCTTTTTAAAAGGGTCAACATGGGGGGGCCTTCGTCCAGAAAAAGCCGTATAAAACCGCCCGGTTCTGCTAGATCAAGCGCTTTTTCCAATTCCGACACGGCCGCGGTTTTTTCCCGGCATGCCTGTTTGGCAAGGGCTTTCAAAATATAAATTTGAATCAATCGCCGGGTCAGTCCTCGGGGTTGTATCTTATCCAGTCGATGACCCAGAAACTTGAACAAGGGCTGTAATTCCGGCGTACCGACCCCCATACTGGGTTTTCGCCGCTGAAAAATCAGCAGCCGAGCCAGTTGTACCTGCAATTGAAAATGCTCTTGACCGGTTATGTCAATTCCCAATGGGCCCGATTGGGATAATAGATCACCATTGTATTTTTCAGCCAATGTGGTTGCGGCGGAGAGCTTTTCCAAACCAGGATCCGTGCCGGATAAAAAGAGTTTGATTCTCAGTGCGGCAGTGGTCGGCTCGGACCCGGTGCCCGTTTTTTTTCCCAATTCATCTATCAGGTCCGATAATAAGGAAAACTCATACTGTTGTGCTATTTTCAAACGAATTACCGACGCATACCCGTTTAACAAAAAATCAGCATCCCGCAATATTTTTAATAATCCAAGGCCCTTGGTCAGATAAGTTTCGGCCGCTGTCAATTCGTTTTTTTCCAACAGGATATTTCCGAGGCAGGTGTACAACATGCCGCAGACAGGCGGGGGGGCCCCAAAATATTCATCCGTGTTTTCAATGGGTCGAATATTTTCTCTGCAAATCTTTTCCGCCTCATCCAGATGCCCTTGGAGGAACTTTATCTGCGCATGGAAAAAAACCAGAATGAAAAAAATAATATCCTTCTTGAAAGCGCTTCTTTTTCTCAGGTTCTCCTCAACCAATCTGGATGCGCCCACAGCATCCCCCGCCCGTCTGTAGGCGATGATCATTTGCAGAATACGAGCATCTGATTCTATGGTGGTGCCATCCTGACTCTTTTCCAGCGCGGATTTTGAAAAATTTATACCCTCATCCGGAGAATCACTTCCGCCGCTGAACACGAAGGCTTTCAGCCCATTGACGACACCTTGGAGATTCTCCATATCCGAAGTTGTCAAATCGCCAAATTGCCCTGAATTCAGAATACCTTCCGCTTCTTTTATTCTCTTTTCAAACAACTCAACGTTGCCGATTGTCGGATCGATGGCCATGGAAAAGGCATGGCCGATGCAAAGTCCGGGATGCCGTCGTATCATGGGCTCGGAAAACGTTTTTATCCACTCCGACAGGGTTTCCGTCATCCCGGTGTTGACCAGTTGATGAAGATTCTTATTAATGATATTCGCCGCATAATCTTCATCTCCGGCCTTGAAAGCATAGCGAATCGCTTCGATGGGATTCCCATTGTTTTTGTACCAGTCACTGGCTCGCCGATAGAGATTGGGGAGTATTTCAGGATTAATTTTTTTTTGACGGTCCAATAATATTTCATGAAAAAGGCTATGATAGCGAAACCATTTTCTCTTGTCATCCAAAGGGAAGATAAATAAATTTCTTTCTACCAGATCCTCCAAAATGGCATGACATCCCGCCATTTCCGTTACCTGGTTGCATAATGGACCGCACATGCGATCGAGGACGGCGGTTTGAAGCAGAAACTGTTGGACTTTTTCCGGCTGCTGTTTAAAGATTTCTCGAACCAGAAAATTGGCGATATAATGGTGATCTCCTTTAAAATCGTCGACATACGCGTTGATATCCTTTCGGCCCTTTAACGCAAGCGCCACCAGTTGCAACCCGGCGACCCATCCCTCCGACAGCCGGTTGAGTTTCTCGATATTTTTATCCCAAAGGGACAAGGCCATGACGCCGTTCATCATGGCATCCGTCTCATAGAGCGAAAATTTCAGTAGCGGGGATCGAATTTCATTCAATTCCCCTCGGACGCGTAAAGGGTCCAACGCCAAATTCAGGGTTGTCCGCGATGTAATGATGAGATGTAAATGGTTGGGCAGGTGTTTGATGAGGAAGTCCAGCGCCTTTGATATGCTTGTTTTCTTTATCAGATGATAATCGTCCAAAATCAATAGGGTGGGCCGGTCCAGGTTGGCAGCGTCATTGATTAAAACACTCAACACCTCTTCAATGGCCGGCTGGGTTATCGATTCAAGTAAGGAAAGGGCCGCATCTCCGATTTTTTCGCTCCGATCGCTCAAAGCTGTCAGCACATACATCCAGAACTGCTTGGAATCATCATCCGTATGGTCTATTGAAAACCATGCCACATCATGCTTCGATGCGCCGGCCCATTGGCTCACACAGGTCGTCTTCCCATAGCCGGCAGGCGCACTGACAAGCGTTAATTTGGCAGATAAACTCGCATCGAGTTTTTTTATCAAATTCGGGCGCCATAATAAATTTGATGGGGCACTGGGGATACAAATTTTGGCTTTCAACAATTGGTTGCGCATTGTTTGGTCCGCGGCACCTGTATATGTGCATAAATATTTATATACTTAATGATTTTTGTATCATAATCTCCCGTCCTTTACAAGAAATGTTGTTTGGGGGGCCAGTTAAAGCATCTGAACGTTGACTCCGGTCAAATAAACTCCACAATACACCTTTCGGATGTTGATCGCTGTTTGGTTTATTGATATAAATGGATAAAAAAATCGGATGCTGAAATCAGCTTTGAGTAAAACATTTAAAAGGGGGGGGGGCCGATCATGAGTCAGGATGCTTTACAGCAATGCTATGGAGATAAGACTATCGCTATCGTTGGGGCTGCAGGCGGAATTGGACGCGAACTGGCGCACCAATGTTCACAATTTACCGATAAACTCTTATTCTTGGGTCGAAATGTTGAGAAGTTGAAAGCCTTATCAAATGAAATACCCCACAGTCGTTTTTTTAAAACGGACATAACAAATGAGACTGAGATCAGGCACACCATTGACGCCATAGAAAAAGAGGTGGGACCGATTGATATTTCATTTAACCTGGCCGCTGTAGACTATTTCATTCGGTTTGAGGATATGCGCCTGGAGGAGATTACGGAAACTTGCAGAATTAATTTTGAGGGGTCCATTCTTTATACACACGCCATTTTGAAAAAAATGATGCAACGGAAGATGGGCATCATCGTCAATGCGTGTGCGTATTCCAATGGAAACGTGGCCTTTCCTTTCTTCGCTGTTGACAGTGCATCGCGGGCAGGCTTTGCAAGTTTTTACAGATCCCTGCGAAAAGAGCTCCATGCGAATTATCCCCATATCCGATTTGTGCTGTTTTCCCCACCACCGACGGATACTGAAGCGGAAAGATCCCGGGACTCTTCAAAAGTATGGAAAAAATTGAAGATGGAATTGCATGATCCCAAAGAACTTGTTTCCAGCATCCTTTTTAAAACGGCCCGCGGACAGGATGAGATCATGGGCATCCCCGAGAGAGCATTATGGTGGATAGACAGGTTTTCCACGAAACTCAGCAAACTCATTTTCATGAATCGCTATCAGCGGTTCTGTTGTCAAGTATTGGATGAAAACAAAATCATACCCTAGAACCTGCCGGTATTCTTACCGGGTCTTGAAGTCGACGATCCAACGGCGAACCTTCGTGGCAAGGTAGTTATAACCACTGAAATCTTCGCCGACTTTGATATTTGGATAAACCTTCATGCTGATTTTCTTCGGCGTTACAATTTTCCGCACTTGGGTAAAAACCCAGGTATACTCAAATTTTCCATATCTAAATAGAGGATGCCGCTCCCCGGGGTCATTTTTCAGATTGAAAATCGGGGGAATACTATAAGTTTGAACCGGGGAAAGCCGATCTTCCGTGGTTTTGAAGTGTATCTTGAAGGATCGCCACTTGACGGCATGAAGGTCCTTTCCCACGTATGCGATGATATGCTCCCGATTGGATTTTTTCTGTTTGCCGAAAATAAAATCCGCTTGGTTGATACCATCGATCGGGCGATCGTCGGGAATTCTATCTTCCTGACCAATGATATGGGCCAGAGTCGGCATCCAATCCAGCGATGCGATAATCTCATCGCTGACCTGACCGGGCTGAATCTTTTTCGGCCACCGGATCATTCCCACCGTACGCAATCCACCTTCATACCCATTAAGTCCTCCCCGGAAAGGACCGTTTGAACCCCTGAACCCTTCCAGTTTGACTCCGGGGACTGTTCCGTTGTCACCCGTCAGAATGACAATTGTTTCATCTTCAATTCCGGCGTCTTCAATCGACTGCAAAATCATACCAATATGGTGATCCACTTCCATGACAAGATCAGAAAAGGGACCGGCATTTGACTTTCCAACGAAGTCGGGATGAGTACCTTCAGGAGGGTGAAACTGTGTCATCCCTACATACAAGAAAAAAGGGTTGTCCGACTTGGCATGCTTCCGAATGTATTGACCGGATCGCTCGACGATTTCACGGTCTATTAATCCCCGGTTCCCCATATTGAATGGTTCAACCTCTTCAGAGGGTTGCCCTTTCCTGCCCTTCCAAATATTGGGAGTTCCAAGCGCTTTAGAATCGTAGTCGGGCGTCGATGTGTACCCGGCGGTCCCGGAAGAGTTCTTTATGCCGTACCACTCATCGTAGCCCTGGTTGGTGGGAAGTCTCCCTTCCATTCTACCGAGATGCCATTTTCCAAAGAGGGCTGTGTCGTAACCGGAATCCGACAAAAGCTCGGCAATGGTGTATTCCCAAGGCGCCAACCCATAGGGGGTTCCGTGGGTCACTCTAAAGGTACCGGATCGGATCGGCAGGCGGCCGGTATGAATGGCGGCTCGAGTGGGTGTACACTGGGTCTCGACGTTGTAGTTGGTGAATCGCAACCCTTCACTGGCCAACCGGTCGATCTTCGGTGTGGCGATTTTACCACCCTGGATACTAATGTCCCCCCACCCCCAGTTGTCTACCAGAATAAAGACGATATTCGGTTTTTCAGCCCCCTTTGCAAATGCTGTCCCGGGGATTGTCAAGGAAAGCGCCATAGCAGTCGCAACCAGCAGGACAACTAGGGTTAAAATGTTCATGCTAACGGTTTTGTATACTCTCCTGATCAGGCTAATATTCTCAGTTGTATTATTCATCATACCCGATATCATTTTATTATAATTCTTCCTATCAACGGTTTGCGAAAAAGCTTGACAACGGCTCTACCGGTATTACCTGTTTACCGTTATAACGTCCGGTGATAGTAAAATGACGCCTGTCGGGGATTGCTATTCACATCTTCCCACAGAACCGTCAGTTCCGCATCCCCGTTAGCGGCTGCGATCTCGCAGGTGTCCACATCAACC
>JAFDDL010000056.1 GCA_019310865.1 Deltaproteobacteria bacterium
TGGTGACCACGGTCATGAGTAATATGGGGCTAAAGGTTGCACTCGATGAAATGGGCATCGAGCATTTATCGGCGGATGTGGGGGATCGCCATGTTATGGAAATGATGATCAACGAAGGCGCCAATCTCGGAGGCGAGGATTCGGGGCACATGATCTTTCTGGATCATCACACCACGGGAGACGGTCTGCTGGCAGCGCTTCAGCTTCTGGGTGTCATGATAGAAACCGGCGATACGCTTTCAAAATTAAAAACAATCATGACCGTCTTTCCCCAGACCTTGATTAACGTGACGGTTTCTGAAAAACCCCCCATATCGGAGGTCGCGGAAATTCAAAATGCCATTGAGACGGCAGAAAAGCAACTGGGTGATCGGGGGCGGGTTCTGGTACGGTACTCCGGCACACAGCTCAAGTGCCGAGTCATGGTCGAAGGGCCCACGGTGCAGGAAACCCAGACAAGTTGCGAGTTGATCGCGGACGCGGTTCGGAAACGAATAGGAAAGTGATAAAAAGTGAGTTTATATATCTGAAAATATTGTAAAATTATACTTTACGTGTCTTAATAAATATCCCCACAACGTTGCATGGTTGTGGGGGTATTTTTTTTGACTTAGTCCCGGCTGCCGCCGAATATACGAAGGAGCATGAGAAATAGATTGATGAAATCAAGATAGAGGGACAGCGCACCGAGAATGGCGCCTTTGCGCACAACGGCGGCGGATACATCCGCCGGCTGGGTCATGGCCATGGTTTTGAGCTTTTGGGTGTCGTAGGCCGTCAAACCCACAAAAACCAATACGCCGATATAGCTGATAATCATGGACAGACCGTAGCTGCCCACGAACATATTGACCACAGAGGCGATGATAATACCGATAAGGCCCATGATCATGAATCCGCCCAGGGAGGTCAGGTCGCGTTTGGTGGTCATCCCGTAGACGCTGCAGGCGAAAAAGGTAGCGGCACAAATAAAAAATGTTGAGGTAATTGAAGATCTTGTATATACGAGAAACACGAAAGACAGCGTGATGCCGTTCAAAGCCGCGTACAGGATAAACAAACCGGTGGCTGTCGAGGCCTGCATTTTGTTGATTCGGGCGCTGAGCGAAAATACGAGAACCAGTTCACCGATGATCAACCCGAACAGGAGCATGGGGTTTCCGTAAAACAGTCGAACGAGTGATTCGTTCTGGGATACGTAAAACGCTACGAGTCCGGTCAAGGCCAGTCCGGCGGCCATCCAGTTGTAAACGCTGCGTATGAAGGTATTGACACGAATCTGAACATCTGTACTGTAAAGTGGTTGGGTTTGCATTTGTTTTCTCCGTTGATAGTTGGTTGCCGCCAGCTAATATAACACAGACTGGGAAACAGTCAATATGGGTGAAATTCCCAGACAGCTTTGGAAAACCTATTTTTGTAATTCAGATTGGATGATGTTGCTTTGACAGCCATGAAACCTGAACAGATTTATCAGCATTTAAAGGAGCTTTCCGAAAAACTGGGCATAACGGTTACGGAACAGAGTTTCAAGCAAGCGGGTGTGTCGGTAAAGAGTGGGTACTGCATCGTGAAGGATGAAAAGATGTTCATCATGGATAAAAACATTTCCCAGTACCGGAAAAACCGGACGCTGGCCGCTTTTTTGCGTGAGCAGCCCCTGGATGAAATTTACGTGATTCCGGCGGTGAGGAAGCTGCTGGAAAAGAAATAATATAAAGTTTACATAATATACCTTATCGGACCTTATGAGTCAACCTGGATTTTTTATGCCGCTACGATAAAATACGGTAAGAATTTAATGACACCGGAACAGGAAATATACACCGTATCGAAACTGACGGATAATATTCAAGCATTGCTTGAGAAAAACTTTCCATTTATTTGGATTAGCGGCGAAATTTCTAATTTTCGAATGCCAATATCCGGACATTGCTATTTTACATTAAAAGATAAACATGCCCAGATCAGCTCCGTGGTTTTCCGGGGCCGCCATCGAAAATTGAAATTCAACATCGAGGACGGCATTCGCATCACGGGCCTGGGACGCGTTAGCGTCTACAAACCACGGGGAACCTATCAGATCATTTTCGAATATCTGGAGCCTATGGGCGTGGGTGCACTCCAGTTTGCCTTTGAGCAGCTGAAAGCCAAATTGTCGGATGAAGGCCTTTTTAGCGATCACCACAAGAAACCACTTCCGATTTTGCCCCGTAAAATTGCCCTGATTACCTCACCCGCAGGCGCTGTCCTTCATGATTTTGTCAAGGTCGCAAGGCGTCGGTTTCCCAATCTACCCATATGTGTCGTTCCGGTAAAGGTTCAGGGAGACGGTTCTGATGATGAGATCATTTCCGCACTTGAGCGGGTCAATCGTCAGGGAGACGCCGACGTTGTCGTTCTTGCCCGGGGTGGAGGTTCATTGGAAGACCTGCAGGCCTTTAACACGGAATCCCTGGCAAGGGCCATCTATTTATCAGAAACACCGGTTGTTTCAGCCGTGGGGCATGAAACCGATTTCACCATAGCCGATTTTGTGGCCGATTTGCGCGCACCAACTCCCTCCGCCGCTGCTGAATGGGTGGTCCCGGTAAAATCGGAATTGATGCTGCAACGCGAGCGTCTATTGCGGAGCCTTGTGGGTACCACACGCAGCGCATTTGAACAATTTTACAATCAAATCAATAATTTAACCCAAAAAATGGTGGATCCAAAAAAACGGATAGAAATGCTGAATCTGCGAATCGATGACATGGCAAACCGTTTGACCAGCATGGTGCAAAAGGATTTAAACCGCCGCCGAGAAAAAATGTCCTGGCGGATCCAGAGCTTATACGCCAACTCGCCGCAAGATACCGTCAAACGATGCCGAGAAGAAATTTACAATATTTCGGACAAACTGCGCACTGGTACGCTTAAACAAATGGGAAACGCGACCCATCAGTTGAAATTAATATCTGCAATGCTCAATGGTTTGAGCCCGCTGGCAATACTCGACCGGGGATACAGCATCACTCGGACGATTAACGAAAAAGCGATTATTAGAGATCAATCGGATGCCAAACTCGGTCAAAGGCTTGAGATATTGCTATCCAAAGGGTCTCTGGAGGTAACGGTTCAAAAAAGAGGATAAGAGATATGGCCACACAAAGTTTTGAAAAAGCGTTAAAGCAGCTTGAGAAAATTGTGCAGGAACTGGAGTCTGGAGACTTGCCGCTGGAAAAAACCATTAAAAAGTTTGAAGAAGGTGTGGCATTATCCAAATTCTGTTCAAAGAAACTTGAAGAAACAGAGGCGAAAATTTCGCAGTTGCTCCAGGACCACAATGGCGACATCCAGGAAGAGCCCTTTGATGAAGATTTTGGGGTGAATGACGACATTGAGGATTAAATGGATGGCTTTAGATTTAAGATCATATCTTAAACAAAAACAAATAATTATTAATGAAACCCTCAACTGGATTCTTAAAGAGAAAACCGTTCCGGGACGTCTCTCTGATGCAATGGTCCACGCGGTAATGGCCGGCGGAAAACGGCTGCGCCCCATTTTATGTATTGCCGCCGCTGTGGCAGTAGTAGATGGGGCAAGCGATGAATTGGTATCGGTCGGATGTGCCATTGAGCTCATCCATACGTATTCGCTGATCCATGACGACCTACCGGCAATGGATGATGACGCGTTGCGAAGAGGGGTTCCAACCTGCCATGTCGCCTTCGATGAGGCCACCGCCATTTTGGCTGGAGACGGATTGTTGACCTTGGGCTTCGAGCTGCTGTCTAATCGTATAAAATCAACAACAGAAATTGCCGCCGATACATGGCTCGACATTTTAAATCTCATTTCCAAGGCTGCCGGGTGCCGCGGTATGGTGGAAGGGCAGATGCGAGATGTGATGGCGGAGGCAATGCCAGTGGACTTAACGGAGCTTGAATCGATTCAGCGGCTGAAAACCGGCGCGCTCATGGAAGCGTCGGTAAAAACCGGTGCCATGTTCGCTGGTGCGAGTGATGAAGAACGCAATGGCCTTCAGGAATATGCCATGCACATTGGCATGGCCTTCCAGGTTACAGACGACCTATTGAATGTGGAAGGCAACCCCAATGTCATGGGTAAAGCGGCCGGAACAGACGTTCTTCATGAAAAAAGCACCTACCCTGCCCTAATCGGCCTGACGGCCTCCAAAAAACTGGCAAGAAATTTAATCGATAACGCCTTGCATGCATTGCATAAATTCGATAATAAAGCAGATCCGCTTCGGGCCATAGCACGGTATGTGATTGAGCGAAATAAATAACGGATGAAATGGGAGACCGTGGAAAATATTTTAGATAAAATCAATTCTCCGAGAGACCTTAAAAAGATTGACCGCAAGGATCTGTCGATATTGGCAACCGAAATACGGCGAATGATCGTGAATGTGGTGTCCGGGTCCGGTGGACACCTGGCATCGAGCCTTGGCGTGGTGGAACTGGCAATCGCCATTCATTACGTGTTTGACACGCCGACGGATAAGGTCATCTGGGATGTGGGGCACCAGTCTTATGCCCACAAAATACTGACCGATCGAAAAGATCGATTTCACACATTGCGTCAATATAAAGGGATTTCCGGTTTTTCGCGCATGTCGGAAAGCCCTTACGATCCCTTTACCACCGGTCACAGCAGCACCTCCATTTCAGCGGGTCTGGGTATGGCCTGTGCCAAGCGGATCACCGGAGACACGGGAAAAGTGGTCGCTGTCATCGGCGATGGATCCATGACAGCTGGAATGGCCTATGAAGGTTTGAACCAGACCGGTGATATCCACAAGGACATGATCGTTATTCTCAATGACAATGACATGTCAATTGCCAAAAACGTCGGCGCCCTATCCGCCTTTCTCAGCCGCACCCTTTCCAAAAAAAAGCTTCAGGATTTGCGAAAGGATTTTGGGGAATTTTTAAAATCCTTACCGGGAATTGGTGATGACGTTTACAATATCGCAAAACGCTCCGAGGAGTCCTTCAAGTCGTTTGTAACGCCGGGAATGCTTTTCGAGGCGTTCAATTTTGAGTATTTTGGTCCCATCAATGGGCATAATATCAACCATTTGATTGATATACTCAACAATATAAAATGTTTAAAAGAACCCGTTTTGCTACACATCACCACACAAAAAGGCAAAGGATACAAGCCTGCTGAAGAAAATCCCGTATACTTTCACGGTGTGGGATGTTTTGAAGTGGAAACCGGTATACGTGAGACGGATGCATGCGCCTTGCCCACCTATACGGAGGTGTTTGGCGATACCATGGTGAAGCTTGGGGAAAAAGATCCGCGGATTGTTGCGGTTACGGCTGCCATGCCGGAGGGTACCGGGCTGAGCCTGTTTGCCAAACGGTTTCCAGATCGTTTTTTCGATGTGGGAATCGCCGAACAACATGGCGTTACTTTCGCCGCTGGACTTGCTGTCGAAGGTCTCAGGCCGGTGGTCGCCATCTATTCAACCTTTCTTCAGCGTGCTTACGATCAGCTGTTGCACGACGTTTGCCTGGAATCTCTGCCGGTGATATTTGCCATTGACCGCGGTGGAATTGTTGGAGCGGATGGCCCGACTCATCACGGCTTGTTTGATTTGTCCTATCTTCGCAGCCTGCCGAATATGGTCATCATGGCACCCAAGGATGAAAATGAACTCTGCCGCATGCTTAAAACCGCCCTGAGTCATTCCGGACCCGTCGCAGTCCGATATCCCAGGGGCAGTGCCACGGGTGTGCCCATCGATGAGGATATCTCACCGATACCCATGGGAGCATCCGAAATACTGACGGAAGGTGATGACCTGCTGATACTGGCCATTGGCCGATCGGTCCACGAAGCGCTGTCCGCCCGAGAGGTGCTTGCCAAAGACCACATCTTTGCCACCGTCGTCAACAGCCGATTTGTGAAACCGCTCGACCAACCTTTGCTCGATAGGCTTATCCGTAAAATCCCAAGGGTGATCACTGTGGAAGAAAACGTCCTGGCAGGTGGATTCGGTAGCGCTGTGGCAGAACATATCCTGGACCGGGGTTTACCCGATTGCCGACTGAAGCGTATCGGAATTACCGACACGTTCGTTCCACACGGTCCCCAAAAACAGCTTCGGTCCCTTTTTGAAATTGACGCCCTGGCCATCGTCAACGTCGCTCGACAACTGATGACGGAATCTCGATCCAAACGCTAATATGTCGCATGTAAAGATCAGACTTGATCGACTGCTGGTTGAAAAGGGGCTCATCCAGAGCCGTGATCGGGCCAAAGCCGTCATCATGGCCGGTAAGGTGCTAGTGAACCGGGTGCGCGTTGATAAACCGGGAACACTCATTTGCAGTCATGCCGAAATCACCTTAACAGGCGAAGACCACCCGTATGTCAGTCGCGGCGGATTGAAACTCGAAAAGGCGCTGGATGAGGTGAATTTTGATGTGCAGGGGCTTGAATGTCTGGATGTGGGTGCCTCGACAGGTGGTTTCACAGACTGCCTGCTGCAGCATGGCGCACGCCTTGTCCATGCCGTGGATGTGGGATACGGACAGCTCGCCTGGAAGCTCAGACAGGATCCGAGAGTGCATGTCATTGAGCGCACCAATATTCGCAACATGCCGGATACCACCCTACCCTCCCCAGTGGATCTGGTTACGATTGATGTATCGTTTATATCCTTGAAAATTGTCGTGCCATCGATCCTCCGGTTTTTAAAACCCACAGCGGCGATTTTCACATTGATCAAGCCGCAGTTTGAGGTGGGCAAGGGGCTGGTGGGCAAGGGCGGTGTGGTGCAAGATGCTTCCCTGCAAGAGGCGGTAATTTTGGAACTAACAACGTTTTTCACTCGCCTTTCCCTGGAATGCAAACAGGTAATCCCCTCCCCCATTACCGGCCCCAAAGGCAATCGAGAATTTATCGCCTACCTGGTTCGAAGTGAATGGGGTCCTCGTTAACATAAAAATACCTGGTTTTAATGCTTGATTTTTGGGGGGTAAATATATACATGTTAAATTTTTGTTCTAATCGAATGCGCTAATTTAGATAAATAAACAAGGTTCTTAGAGAGGAGTTTAAATGGGATCGGTTGAAACATTAAGAAATATCGCTTTTGTGGCCCACGGCGGTGCCGGAAAAACATCCCTTGCAGAAGTCATGCTTTTCAATACAGGCGTGACGAATCGGCAGGGAAATGTGGTAGACGGCAATACCGTCATGGATTTTGAACCGGAAGAGGTCAAACGTGGTTCGAGCATCAGCACTGGTTTGCACCAGATAGACTGGAAAAAAAACACCATCAACATACTGGATACGCCGGGAGATCAGAATTTTTTCTCGGATACGAGAAGCTGCCTGCAGGCAGCGGATGCCGCCGTTTTGCTAATCGATGGTGTTGATGGTGTCAAGGTTCAAACCGAAGCGGCCTGGGAGTATGCGGCGGAATTCAACATGCCCCTGGCGATATTTATCAACAAACTGGACCGGGAACGGTCAGGCTTCTCGCGAACATTTGAGGACGCCGCCAACCTGTTCACACCCAAACCGATTTTGGTTCAACTTCCCATCGGCAAAGAGATGGATTTTAACGGTGTCGTTGATCTGATTACGATGAAGGCCTTTTCCTATGATGAAAAGGGGAAATCAACCCCCATCGACATCCCGGCCGACATGCAGGATCAAGTGGAAAGCGAACACGAGGCATTGGTAGAAAACCTTGCGGAAGCTGATGACGACTTGCTTGAGCGATATCTGGAAGGTGTATCCCTTTCAGAGGATGATATGTATGCTGCGTTAAAAAAAGGAACACAGGATCGAAGCTTCGTGCAGGTGCTATGCGGCTCAGCCACGAAAAATATTGGCATTGACAAGCTCTGCGACTTGATTGTGGGCAGCCTGCCGAATCCGGCGGAACGCAGCGACTTTGTCGGAACAGATACCTCCGGAGATGAGGAATTGTCACGGCCGGCAGACCCGCAGGCACCCTTTTCAGCTTTTGTTTTCAAGACGGTTACGGATCCATACGCGGGCCAATTGTCCGTCTTTCGCGTGGTATCCGGAAACCTTGGAAGTGACGGGGGGCTTTACAATGCCACCCAGAACGCCAAGGAACGGTTTTCGCAGCTGCTTCGCATGGCTGGAAAGGAGCAAAAACCGGCCAACGGCGCCGGCCCGGGCGCCATTGTCGCTGTGGCCAAACTGAAAAATACCCGCACCGGCGATACCCTGTGTGACGATTCGTCCATCATCAAGTTCAATACCGTGGCGCCGCTGCCCTCCCTGATATCCTTCGCCGTTGAAGCTAAAAACCAGGGCGATGAGGACAAAATCTTTTCGTCATTGAGCAAACTTCTTCAGGAAGACACGGCCCTCAAACTCGATCGAAATTCGGAAACCAAGGAAATTCTGCTTTCGGGACGGGGTGAAATTCACATTGAAATCGCCGTTGAAAAACTGAAGCGAAAATTTAATGTGGAGGTGCTGCTCAACCCGCCCAAGGTACCGTATCGGGAAACTTTCAAGAAAAAGGTTCGTGTTCAGGGAAGACATAAAAAACAAACCGGTGGTCATGGTCAGTTCGGCGACTGCTGGATTCAACTGGAACCGAAAAAAAGTGGTGAGGGCTTTGAATTCGTAAATGCCATTGTTGGTGGCGCCATTCCCAGAACATATATACCGGCAGTGGAGAAAGGCGTGATCGAAGCCGCCCAGAGAGGTGTTCTCGCCGGATTCCCGGTGGTCGATTTCAGGGTAACCCTGGACGATGGATCGTATCATGCTGTCGACTCGTCGGAAATGGCCTTCAAGATTGCCGGCTCCCTGGCTTTTAGAAAGGCGGCCGTTGAAGCAAGCCCTGTTTTACTGGAACCGATCATGGACGTGGCCATTACAACTCCCGATGAGTACATGGGGGACATTATGGGGGATTTAAACAGCCGACGCGGACGCGTTCTGGGAATGGATTCCAAAGGAAAAAACCAGATAATCAAAGCCCAAGTACCCATGTCCGAATTTCTCTCCTACGCCAAGGATCTCCGTTCCATTACCGGCGGAAGAGGCACCTTTTCAATGAATTTCGCCCGTTACGAAGAAATCCCGGCTCAACTTTCCCAGAAAATCGTGGAGGAAATCAACGCCCGGAAAGACTAGTGCCCTGTCATCCATCACATACAAAAAAAGGGGGGCCGGCATTATCCACTCCCCTTTTTTTAGTGCTCATTCCTGAGCCCTTAGCACTTTTTTCCGGCGAAGCCGGCTCAGGTGGTCGGTTCCAACCCGCAGATCTCCCTGGCGCTATCATCGAGCATGTGCGACAAGCCACCCTTTTCAGACGGAATAAAACCGAAGGACTTTTGCCACACCTCATCATCCTCCATACATAGGTAGACCATCACATTGGGTGCCTTTTCTCGAATCCAACGAACCATTTTTTCATAAAGTGCAATTCGCAGTGGCTTAAAATACCGCATTTTACCATCCAGGCCCGGAATCAGCTCACCATAGATAATTTTAGAATCCGGGAACCGTCGGGTAATGATGGGTTTCAATGGGGGGATGAAACGAAATGTTCCCAAACTGATCCAAACAATGCGGTCCGGATCGATACGGGAAAAGAGACTGTCAATGACATTCTCGTAGTCTGCCTCACAACCCGGGTATATCACCATTGGATCAAAATGAAATGCCAGTGGATATCCCCATGACTGACAGGTTGCTGCGGCACGGATTCGAGCCCCCAAAGAGGCTGTTTGCCGCTCCTCGTGGCTGATGACGGCTTTTGTATTCAATGACCAGGCCATGATCGTTTTTTGCTCATGGCTCAGCGTAGATAGATTAGAGATTGCGGTAGTTTTTGTTTTAAGTTCCAGGATAGCGCGTCTCTGGGCGGCAAAGCGCGGCACCAGGTATCGTGACAAGTCGGTCCATGGTTCCCAGATCAAGGAATCGGTAAACTCACCGGTTCCGACACGATGAATTCCCGGCTCGGAAAACAACCGGTCCAGTTCCATGTCCAAGCGATCATGATTTACGAAATATTGCAGCACGGGCGGATGGAAATACGTTTGCAAAATGCAGTAGCTACAATCCATGGTGCAGAAGGAGCCGATGTGCAAAATCTTATAACCGCAGCATGTGTAGGCACGGGTACCCGGGCAGTCTTTTAAGAAAGCACCCTTGTTGCGATTCAGGTATAATATTTCCTTTCCAGCTTGAATTTTGTCGGATGCCTGCCGGTGAAGCGCATCGAATACCGCCTGGCTGTTTTGAACCGTTTGTACCGGTACATGAGGGAGTCGGAAGCGTATGGTGTGGACCGATGATTCATCCACGACCTGTTGGTGAATATATATCTGTGACAGCGACAAGTGTTCCCGGCTTCTATTGGGTGATCAGCATGCAAACCAGGTTGCAGACTTTATCCAGATCAACGTTACTGGTATTGAACACCAGATGATAAAGTCCGGGTTCGTCGTAGTCTTCCTTTCCGAATTTGCGATAGAGGTTCACGCGACGTTTATCGTCGTTGGTAACGCTTTGAAATGCCTGCTTAAAAGACAAATCATAATGGGATTCGATGAATTTTACGCGATCTTCCTTTTGTGCCACGAGCAGGATGCTTTTTACATCTTCACGATCTTTTAATATATACTGACTTCCCCGACCGATGATGACTGCGTTGCCTTCATCTGCGATTTTGGTGATAATCTTATGCAGCAGGTCCACATATATTTCTTCATCGATGTATCCACGCTTTTCGTCAAGAATTCGGTCCACCAGGCTTTTGGGAACAATACCGGAGATGAATTTTTGAAATTTGCCGCCGGCCTCCTTTTCAACAGACATCACCCAATTGTCGGATACTTTTGCTTTCTGTGCTACCAGTTGAATGATCTCATTATCAAACAGGTTATGCTGTAATCTTTCAGCGATCATTTTACCGAGGGTCAACCCCCCGGCGCCAAATTGTCGGGATATGGTAACAATTGCCATTAATAAGCCTCCTTGATCGATGGATCATAGCACTTAAGTTCCGCTTCCTTAGGGCTCGCGCAGAAATAACTTCACATTTTATGCGTCGATGCATCCCACCTGGCTGTGTTACAAAAATACAGAATATCCTGATATTCTTTAATTTTCGTGCCTTGCCATGTGGGCGCCTCAACACCTAAAATTGTGAATTTATTTCTGTGCGAACCCTCAGCGTCAGGATAGCATGTTACCCTTCAAGATTAAAGGTAAATTTGAAACCACTTCTAATCAATTCGCGCGCTTTTTCAGGTGGGTCATAAACCCCGGGTGGTCCAGTAGCTTTTGCAGCGTCTGGTGATGGATTGAGAGTTCAGTTTTGGTTGTAAACTGCAAGGTCAATGTATATTTCCGGCTTTCAAAGGCGGCCGGCGCAGTTAATTTGGCGTTTTTACCCAATCCCAGTTCCGCGATCAATCGATCAAAATCGGTGGTCGCCTGGGACAGGTGGGGAAATCGTCTTCGATGAAGCAGGTCTCTGAGAAGACGCGTTTTCTGATTTGCATCTCGATCCGGGTCTGTGAGAATCGTTTGGATCGGCGTTCCCTGAATGATTGATTGAATACAGACAGTTTCAGCTTTTGCAATTTCTAGTAGCGTTACAATCAATTCCCGCTGCTTGCTGAGGGTCAGCTTTAATTTAATGATGATTTTTGAAAGCGCCTGTGCCGGTTCCGGCGCCAACTGTTCAAGCATCATTGCGCTGGACAAGGCGACCTCACCGGAGATGAGGGCGGATTGAATCAATTGGGGCAACCGTCCCACCCGTTCCATTTTATTCACGATGGCCGGTGCATGTGGCAAACCAAGGGCTGCTACCGTTTCAGAAAACAGTTTCGGATCAGGGATCAGTCGACGCAAAATGGCAAGTGCACGACTGGTCTCCACGATATTTAAGGATCGTTGCGACAGGTTATCGGCGATGGCAAGCTTGGCGCAATCGATATCGGGCACGTCAGTCAAAAGGGCCCGAATGGGAATCCGGGACCAGGATAGGCCCTTGCAAGCGGCAATCCGCCGAAATCCGCACACGATGGTCAAGTGCCCGTCCCTTTCTATTTTCACAAT